>NZ_JBHEEO010000009.1:0-222662 GCF_041929965.1 Brucella oryzae
TCGTCTGGAAAGCAAACCCGGACGACATCATCGCAGCTCGAAACCGTGGGTTCCAAACGTTGGAGTCAAACCACTAGGTTAATGACACTCAAACAAATTTCGGGCAGTCTTTCCGTCAAAGCAAGAACAAAAACGATAATTGCTTCCGGGGTTTTCTTCAGATCTCAAGAAGACAAATAAAACAGACAACCGATGCGCTTCCTCGATTGTGGTGTGCAAACAATTGGGTCGTGCACATAAGTCGGATTAGAGGGCGAACAAATGAATATTTCTCCACAATTCAGTAGCAGGGCGAGTGAATTAAAGAATAATGGCTTTGGGGGATCAAAAGACAGTTCATTTAAACCCGAACAGCCACACGACAGCTTGCTGCCGCTTCTGGTTATCATAGACAACCGTGCGTTGGATCGCGAATGCCTCGCACATGGACTGACGAACCATAGCATAGAAATGTCGATCGCTACGTTCAGTTCGTTCGAGCAGTGGCTGCATCAGCGTAAGGGCCGCACTGCGGGTGCGGTGCTTTTCAATATCGGTGGCCAGAAGGTTTCGGATCCGGCTGTCGGAAATTACCTCAATCGCATCGTCACCGATTGTGCTCCAGCCCCCGTCATTCTTCTGGCTGACAAGGAAGAAATCTCACAGGTTCTCAAAGCACTCGATCACGGCGCGAAGGGGTATATTCCGACATCGGTGAATGTGAATGTCTGCGTTGAAGCCTTGCGACTTGCCATGGCCGGCGGAACGTTCGTTCCGGCCAGCAGCGTGCTGGCCCTGCGTCATGCTACCGATCCGAACTCGCAGCGGCTGCAGCCTCTCGGCGGAATGTTCACCCAGCGTCAGGCCGAAGTGGTCAATGCGCTGCGTCGGGGCAAGGCGAACAAGATCATTGCCTATGAGCTGAAGCTGCGGGAAAGCACGGTTAAGGTTCATATCCGCAACATCATGAAGAAGCTGAAGGCGTCCAACCGCACCGAGGTGGCCTGCATCATCAACGAACTGTTCCCGTCGGAAACATCGTTTTCCGATTTGCAGTAGGGCGCAACCGGCAGCAGGGGAGCTGCGCGGTCGGCGGATTGAATGATTCCGTGAAGGAGAATTTTGGTGATTATCTCCGACGTTTCATCAGGAAACGGGCGGCAGCCGGTGGCTGACCTGCTCGACATCATAAAACGTAGAAGAATGATGCTGGTCGTGCCGGTGCTCGCAGGCATTGGCGTCGGCTTTGCAGGCTATCTTACAGCGCCTGTCAGTTATGTGTCGGAGTCCGTACTGGTGCTGGATATGCGGCGATTGCAGGCGCTACCCAGTGAAAGCGCAATCACGCCGCTGCCGCAGGACAGCCCGGTTTTGCGATCCGAACTGGACATCATCAGTTCGCGTATGATGGCGCGAAAAGTTATCGACATCCTGCAAGCGGAGGGCATTGTCGTGCCGACGGAGTTCCGTTCGCGTACGGTGCTGTCGTCCGCTTCGGATACCGGAGCGCAGACAAAAAGTGCCCGCGATATCGATCCGGCCATGCGCGAACGCCAGCAGATCGACCTTCTTCTGTCGCGGCTGCGGGTGACCAATGATGGCCGCTCCTATACGATCTTCATTTCCTATCGCGCTTCCGATCGGGTTTATGCGGCGCAGGTCGCCAATGCTTTCGCCGCCGCCTATCTCGATCACCAGATCGACGTACAGCAATCGGCCACGCGCCGCATCAGCGATTGGCTTGGCGATAAGCTGGGCAATTTGCGCAGCGATCTTGAAAATGCTGAACGTGCGGCAGAAGAATTCCGCCAGAAGGCGCGGCTTGCGGGCGAGCAGGGACAGATCAGCTTTCAGGCCCAGCGCGTGGCAGCGCTGAACAGCGAGATTGTTGCGGCAACGGGTGCTGTCTCGCTCGCGGAAGCACGGCTGCGCACGGCTGAAGAACTGAAAAACAATAACGAAGCGCCTGCACTGACTGAAGTTTTGGCATCGCCGGCGATACAGACCCTGCGTAGCGAAGCGGCGCGTGTCGAACGCCAGCTTGACGAACTGCAATCGAACGGCGCGCTGAAGAGCGCCGAAATTCCTGTGCTGAAGGCTGAACTGGAAGCCCTAAATCAACAGATTTCGAGCCAGGTAGGCGAAATCATCAAGAGCCTCGGTAATGAAATCCAGATCGCGCGGCAGCGGCGCAGCGGACTGGAAGATGCGTTGAAAAATGCAGAAGCCGATCTGGCCGAAGCCAATCAGGCGCAAGTCAGGGCCGGGCAGCTCGATCGTGAAGCCAATGCCAGCCGCACGGTCTACGAAAGCTATCTGACGCGTTACAAGCAGCTGATCGAGCAGGACGGCATTGCCGCGCCGGAAGCGCAGATGATCTCACCTGCGGAACCGGCAATGGCCAAGGCAAGCCCCAATCTTGCCAACTGGCTGTTGCTGGGGCTGGGTCTCGGCGGGTTGGTCGCGCTTGTCGGCACCATGGTGAAGGAAACATTCGACAAGATCAGGCCTGCGCAGACGGCATCTTTGGTGCTGCCCGGCATTCCGGCAGCGACGCTGCTGCCGGTTTCGCCGCGGCTGACCGTGCCGCTTCTCGTCAATCGTGGTCTCGATCCGGCAAGCCCCTTCGGCCGTGCGATCAAGTCGGTCCATGATCGTCTTCGGGTCCTGACACGCGGTCGGGATTCGCTGGCATTGTCCATCGTTTCACTGTCTGACGGCGAGGGAAAGACGCTGCTGATCACCGCGCTTGCGCAACAGATTGCCGCGGCTGGCTTAACGGTTGCGATCATCGACGCGACGAACAAGCGGGCGGGCCTGTCTGAAGCCTTCGGGCTTCCGCACAACGATTACGGCAGTGCCGCTGCCGAACGTCCACTCACCGGGGCAACACTCGTGCGTGATCACGGTTCGGGGATCGATATCATCAAGCCGGACAGACAGATGCGCGAGGGAGAATGGCTGGCCGAATTGATCGCCCAGTTGCGCGCCGATCACAAAATCATCCTCGTGGACCTTCCGGCGGTCATGGAAGACAAGCGTTCGGTTCTGCTGTCGCGGGCAACGGATACGGCGCTTCTCGTCGTGCCGTCCGACCGCCACGACCAGCACGCGACCCATGCGCTGATCCAGACGATGGCGTCGTTCGGGCGCAAGCCCGCGCTTGCGGTCGTGAACCAGAACACCGCGTCCTATCGCAGCTGGATAGCGCTCCCCGTCGCCTTGTGCGGTCTGGCGTTGCAAAAAGCAAAACGCAGCATGGGGGCCGCGTTTTTGCGTCGGCGCAAGCCAGCCGCAGATGGCGTTCAGGAACAGGCGTGAGGGGCAGACCATGTCACACAGGATTATCAGAAACCGTATCGGCACGCATCTCAGGGCAACGATACTTTCCGGGCTTCTGCTTTGGGGCGGAAGTTTTGGAGCGCTTGCAGACGGGCTGGCCTATCGTGTCGGGGCCAACGATGTGTTGCAGGTCACAGTCTATGGTCAGCCGTCTCTCACAGGGCTTTACCCGGTCGATGTGGACGGCAATATCGGTTATCCGGTGGTGGGCAACATTCCGGTGAGCGGACTTACCACCAACGAAATCAGCGAGAAGATTGCCGGATCGCTATCCCAGCATATTCCGGGGCTGACGGTCACGGCGACGGTCAATCAATATGCGCCGGTGTTCGTCGTCGGCGATGTGAAGGCGCCGGGAAAATACCAGTTTCGCCCCGGCATGGTGGCGCTTGAGCTAACGGCGCTCGGCGGCGGGGTAGGAAAGGCCGAGTCTCCGGCGGTCACTGCAGGCGTGCAGCTGATCGCTGCCCAGCAGGAATACACCGATCTGCAGCTGCAGATTACCGCAATGGCGATCAAACGCGCGCGTTTCGAGGCCGAACTGAACGGCACGGATTTTACCTATACTCTGCCGGAACAAACGCCTGCGACCAAGGAAACAGCAGTCCTGCAGCAACACATGCTTGATGGCGAGAAGACATTGTTCGATGTTCGCCGCAACAATCTTGCTTCCGAGCGCCGGGCGCTTGAGGCACAGGTTGCAAGCTATGGCGATGAAATCCAGACCTTGCAGCAGAGCATCAAGCTGCATGACACCGAAATCGCGCTGCTGCAGGAGAATGTGGATTCCAGCAAGTCGCTGGTGGATCGCGGCCTTGCGGCAAAGTCCAGTCTTCGCGATCTGGAGCGGGATTTGTCGGCTACCCGGCGCGCCGCGCTGGAACAGGGGTCGTTTCTCGCTCGGGCGAAGCAGAACCAGCTTGCCGTGCAGCAGCGCATAGCCAATCTGGAGGAGATCCGCCGAAGCGATGCGGCCACCAGCTTGCAGGACATCGACCTCAACATGGCCCGCATGGAACGCCGCAGCAATGCCCAACTGCAGGCCATGGCTGAAATTGCCAAGTCTTCCGGCGATATCTCCTCAGCCACGCTGCGCCAGAAACTGGTCTTCTCGATCAGCCGTAACGTCAATGGCAACTTTCAGGATATCGTTGCCAATGAGCGTACGGAAATCAAACCGGGTGACATCCTGCGCGTCGAGCTTGATATGAGCAAGATTGGCGGCGGCTCGCCGTCATAGGTTTAGACTCTCCAAAAGTCAGGAAAGGACTGCGCGTCTCCTCAGCATGAGGGATGCTGAGGAGACTTGTCCAGGATTGACAATGTAAGAGTGAAACGTCGCGGCTTGATCGGAAAAGCGGAACACGCTTTTCCGGGGGCTTCAAGCGGCGACAGGATCGGCGGTTTCCTCCAACCAATCGCGATAGACTTTACGCAGGCCGTCCTCCAGACGAATTAGCGGTTTCCAGCCGAGCGCCCGCATCCGCGACGTGTCGAGGAGTTTGCGTGGAGTGCCGTCCGGTTTGCTGAGATCATGTTCAAAGCGACCTTCGTACCCGACAACGCGGGCGACGGTCAGCGCCAGGTCCTTGATTGAAATCTCCTCACCCGTTCCGATATTCATGGGATCGATGCCGTCATAGAAGCGCAGCATGTGCAGGCATGCATCTGCAAGGTCGTCCACATGCAGGAATTCCCGCAAGGGCTTGCCTGTGCCCCAGAGCGTCACATGATCCATTCCTCTCTCCTTGGCCTCGTGAATGCGCCGGATGAGTGCCGGCAGGACATGCGAGCTATTGGGGTCAAAATTGTCGTTTGGGCCGTAAAGATTGGTCGGCATAGCCGTCATGAAATGATTGCCATATTGCCGTGAGCAGGCTTGCGCATATTTCAGCCCGGCGATCTTGGCGATGGCATAGGCTTCGTTGGTCGGTTCCAGCGGGCCGGTCAGAAGCGCATCTTCGGTGAGTGGCTGTGCGGCGTCGCGTGGATAGATGCAGCTTGAACCGAGCCACAACAGGCGCTCGACGCCGTTTTGCTGGGCGGCGCGGATGAGGTTCATGCCGATGGCCAGATTATCGTAGAGAAAGTCTGCCGGATATTGCGAATTGGCCAGAATGCCGCCGACGCGGGCGGCAGCGATGATGATGACATCCGGCTTGCGCCCGCTGATGAAATTTTCTGTCGGTCCCTGCCGCGTCAGGTCGAGCGTGTTGTGCGGGGCCGTGATGACGTCACAATCCGTGCCGTGCAAGCGTCGCAATATGGCCGAACCGACCATGCCTGTATGTCCGGCAATAAATATCTTTTTGCCTTCGAGCGAATAGAGTGGGGTGGGTGCGGTTTCAGCCATAGAAGTCATTGCGTCCAACCTCCCGCATGATATTGCGCAAATCCCAATCGACCATCTCGGTGACGAGATTGTCGAAGCCGGTCGTATGCTGCCAGCCGAGGCGCGTTTTCGCCTTGGATGCGTCGCCGAGCAGGAAGTCGACCTCGTTTGGACGGAAATAGCGCGGATCAATTTCAATCAGGCAATTGCCGGATTTCCGGTCGCGGCCGATTTCTTCCACGCCGTCGCCGTGCCATTCGATCTCCTTGTCTACCGCCTTGAATGCATGTTCGACAAACTCCCGCACCGTATGCGTTTCGCCGGTCGCCAGAACGTAGTCGTCGGCGGTATCTTCCTGCAGGATGCGCCACATGCCCTCGACATAGTCACGGGCATGGCCCCAGTCACGGCGGGCATCGAGATTACCGAGCCGAAGCCTGTCCTGAAGGCCACGTTCAATGGCGGCGACGGCTCGTGTGATCTTGCGGGTGACGAAGGTTTCGCCGCGAAGCGGGCTTTCATGATTGAACAGAATGCCGTTGGAAGCATGAAAGCCGTAAGCGTCGCGATAATTCACCGTCGTCCAGTAGGCGTAGAGCTTTGCCGTCGCATAGGGGCTGCGCGGCGCGAATGGCGTCTGTTCGTTCTGCGCATGGGGCGAGCTGTTGCCGAAGAGTTCGGATGTGGAAGCCTGGTAGAAGCGGCATGTCTTGCCGAGCCCCAGGATTCGCATGGATTCAAGCAGCCGCAGCGTGCCGAGCGCATCGGCATTCGCCGTATATTCAGGCGTTTCAAAACTCACCTGCACATGGCTCTGCGCGCCCAGATTATAAATCTCGTCGGGCCGCACTTCCTGTATGACACGGCACAGATTGGTAGCATCCGTCAGGTCCCCGAAATGCAGGCGGAAGCGAATGTCCTCCTCATGCGGGTCCTGATAGAGATGATCAATGCGCGCCGTGTTGAACGACGAAGACCGCCGTTTCAGACCATGGACGCGATAACCCTTTTTGAGCAGAAGTTCGCTCAGATAAGCGCCATCCTGTCCGGTCACACCGACGATGAGAGCTGTTTTCTCCTGCAAGACCCTGCCTCCGATCAAAAACTCGATAGAACCATGTTAGCGATTTTCGCCAAGGGCAGAACGGCTCCAAAACGGCAAATGCGGGCGGGAACATCGCTCTTCGGATGAGGTCTGAAGCGCGCCCGGCATGGCCGGTTTCACCCAAAGAGGTAGGCGGTTCGCCCGCTGTCGGTGCGGGCCATGCCTTTGTGTTTCTTGCGGTATCCGCCGCGCTGTTGCGATCCTTCTGCTTAACCGGACCAAGCAATAGGAAGCGAAATCATGCGTGTGGTGCTTGCCAATCGTTACTTCTACCCGGACCAGTCGGCGACCAGCCGCATGGTGACGAGCCTCGCCCATACGCTGGTGCGTGAAGGCATCGAGACGACGGTGCTGGCAAGCCGCTGCTATCACGACAATCGGACGGACATTCTGCCCGCGCGCGAAACGATCGACGGCATCGATGTTCATCGCATATGGACCTCGGGCTTCGGTCGGGGAAAGCTTGTCGGGCGCGCGGTCGATTATGCGACCTTCCATCTGTCCGCTGCGGCCTGGTTTGCGTCGAATGCCAGAAAGGACGATGTCTGCGTCGTCTGCACCGATCCGCCGCTTCTTTCCGTTTCGGCAGCACTCCCAGTCCGTATGCGCCGGGCAAAGTTGGTCAACTGGGTGATGGATCTTTTCCCCGAAACGGCGATGGAACTCGGCCTCATCAAGCCCGATACGGTTTCAGGCAAGCTCGCCCTGATCCTGCGCAACTGGTCGATGCGCCAGTCGGCGCTGACCATCTGCCCGATAGAGCGCATGGCGCAATATCTTTCGACAAGGGACATTCCGGCGGAAAGCCTGAGCGTGGTTCACCACTGGGCCGACCGCAATGAAATTGTTCCGGTCGAACCGGCGCGAAACCCCTTGCGCCGCGCCTGGGGGTTGGGACGGAAATTCGTCATCGGCTATTCGGGCAATTTCGGGCGTGCGCACGAATTCAAGACAGTTCTCGATGCCGCCGAACGGCTCAAGCATATGAAGAGCATTGTCTTTCTGATGATCGGCGAGGGGCAGCAGCGCGGCTTTGTCGAAAGCGAAGTCAAACGACGCGGCCTGACCAATGTGATGATGAAACCGTTCCAACCCGTTGATAAACTTTCCGAAAGCCTCGGTGCTGCCAATGTGCATCTGGTCTCGCTGAAGCCGGAGTTGGAACATTGCATCGTGCCCAGCAAGTTCTATGGCGTGCTTGCGGCTGCGCGACCGACAATCTTCATCGGCGATACGGAAGGCGAGATCGGCACGATTGTTCGCGATTTCCAGTGCGGCATGGCGCTGCGGCCGGGCGAAGTGGATGCGCTGGTCAACGCGATCCTTCATCTGCGCCACTCGCCGGTCAGCCGCATGTCGATGGGCAACAATGCCCGCTATCTGATGGAAACGGCCTATTCGCGCGAATATGGCGCTGCCGTCTGGCAATCCGCCGTCTCGCGGCTCGAGGAAAAGGTGGCGCCGCAAGCCATGCCGGTTCTCGACCGGCAGTTCCAGCCGAGAGAACTATGATGGACGGGCCGGTCGTCGTCAGCCAGCTTGGCGCGCGCATGCATTATGCGGTGCCGCGCATTTTTGAAGCCGGCGAAAGGCTTGCGCATTTCTATACCGACATATGCGCGCTTCAGGGGTGGCCGCGCCTGCTGAACAGCCTGCCGCCGTCAATGCTGCCCGCATCGGTGCGGCGACTGGTGGGGCGTACACCGCAAGGCATTCCGCAGGACCGAATGACCACATTTCCCGCCTTCGGCCTGCACTCTGCTGTGCGCAGGCTTTCCAATCAGGCGCGGCCGAAATCAACGGCTAATGCCATATGGGCAGGGGAAACCTTCGGCAGGCTGGTCGCCCAAAGCGGCTTTCACGGCGCAAGCGGAGTCTATGCTTTCAGCGGTGAAGCACTGGAACTGCTGACGGCGGCAAAACGGCAGGGATTGTGGACGGCGGTGGAGCAGATGATCGCGCCGCGCACCATTGTCGACCAGCTGGCTTGCGAGGAAGAGGTGCTTAATCCGGGCTGGCAGCTCCCGGTCGCAAATGACGTCCATGCCGATGTTTTTGCCGCGCGCGAGCAGGCGGAATGGCAGATCGCCGATGCTGTGGTTTGCCCTTCCGATTTCGTGGCGCGCCATGTGATCGAGGCAGGCTGTATGCCCGAAAAAGTTGTCGTGGTGCCCTATGGTGTGGATGCCCGTTTCCCGCCGGATGCGCGTCCGCGTCTGCCGGGACCGCTGCGGGTGTTGACCGTTGGCGCGGTCGGGCTTCGCAAGGGCTCTCCCTATGTCGGCGCGGTGGCGCGGGAGCTTGGCGACATGGCGCAATTCCGCATGGTCGGGCCGATCACTGTCCTGCCGGAGGCGCGCGCAAAACTCGCCGCAACGGTCGAGCTGACAGGACCGATACCGCGCAGCGAAATGCGCGCCCAGTTCGAATGGGCGGACGTGTTTTTGTTGCCGTCGCTTTGTGAAGGATCGGCCACGGCAGTTTATGAGGCACTTGCCGCCGGTTTGCCGGTGATCTGCACGGACAATACCGGCAGCGTGGTGCGGCACGGGATCGACGGCTATATCGTCCCGATCCGCGATGTGCGCGAGACGGCAGAGATTTTGCGACAGTTTGCCGGAACTCCGGCGGCACTTGCCCGGATGAGCGACAGCGCACGTGAGCGGGCCAGTGACTTCACCGTTTCACGCTATGGCGAGCGGCTGGTGGCGGCACTGGCACAGCATTCGAGGGCAGGCGCATGATGAAGATCGTTCATGTCATCGGTTCCTACGATCCCGCCAAGGGTGGTCCACAGGCTGTCGTGGTGCGGCTGGCCGCAGCGCAAGCCTCGCTCGGTCATGAGGTGACAATCGTAAGCTATTGTGATGATGAGGTGAGCAGTCGCGCAGCCAAGGCTGCCCTGACGATCCCCGGCTTTGACAAGGTGCGTACGCTGCTGCTGGCGATGCCCGACCTGCGGGAAACCCTGTTTGGGGGAGCCGCCGCGAAAGCCATGGAAGCGCTGGTGCGTGCGGCAGATTTTGTCCATCTGCATGGCATATGGGAAACCAATCTGTTGCGGGCTTCAATGCTCTGCCGCCATTATGGTGTGCCTTACTGCGTGCGCTGCTGCGGCATGCTCGACAGGTGGAGTATGCAGCAAAGCGCATGGAAGAAGAAAATCGCCTTGAAGCTCGGTTTTCGCCGGATGCTTGACGGGGCTGCTTTCATTCAGGCGCTCAATGCAGACGAAATTGAACTGATGCGGCCCCTCGGCCTGAAGCCGCCATCGATGATGATCCCGAACGGCATTTTCCTCAACGAGGTTGAGGGTGACGGTGCCGTTGTGCCCGGATTGCCGGACCGGCCCTATGTGCTGTTTCTGTCCCGGCTTCATTACAAGAAAGGCCTCGATATTCTTGCCGATGCCTTTCGTCGGGTCGCCCCCCTGTTTCCTGACGTGGATCTGGTGGTCGCCGGGCCTGATGGCGGGGCGGAAGACGAGTTTCGCCAGCGTATTCACCAATACGGGTTGGAAAAGCGGGTACATATGACCGGCGGGCTTTATGGCCCGGCCAAGATCGCCGCACTGAAACGGTCAGCCTGCTTCTGCCTGCCAAGCCGACAGGAGGGATTCAGCGTGGCCATAACCGAGGCGCTTGCCTGCGGCGTGCCGGTCGCGATCACGGATGCCTGCCATTTTCCGGAAGTAGCCGAAGCTGGCGCCGGTGTGGTTTGTGCGCTTGATCCGATGGCTGTGGCCTCAGCGCTAGAGAAGATTCTGGAAGACCCGACCCAAGCAAAGCGGATGGGCGCTGCAGGTGCAAGGCTCGTGCGGGACAATTACACCTGGCCGCGCATCGCACTCCAGACAATTGCGGCCTATCAGAGTTTTCAGTCACAAAGGACCGATGCCGTTGCGGGCCGCAAGGCGCTTCGGTCCGTTCCTGCATCCTGAGAATTCAGTGCTTTTGCCGCAGGCGCACCGGCTTTGCCGGATTGCCGGCATAGACCATCCATGGCTCCATGTCGCGGAAAGACACCCCGCGGGCGCCTAGAACCGCGCCCTCGCCAATGGTTACGCCCGGTCCGACGAAGGCTTCAGCCGCAATCCAGCCATAAGGTCCGATGTGGATGGGCGCTGCCGTGAGCGGAAAACCCGCCTGATCGATATTGTGTCCCGCTGTGCACAGATGCGCGCGCTGCGAAACGATGGCGAAGGGCGCAAGCGTGACAGGCGCGACGTTATAGCAGAGCGCGCCGGGTCCGAGCGATGCGTGCGCGCCCATGGCCAGATTGGCTGGCCACCAGATGCGCGCACTGCCGCGCACGATGGCAGTTCCGTGCACCTTTGCACCAAAGGCACGCAGCACCGCGCCGCGCCAGCGCCACAGGAAGGATGGTGTCCATGCCGCCAGCACCAGCCAGCTTGCCTGCCAGATCAGACGCTGGAGGCGGTGCCGGAATGTGAAGGTCGCGCCGCCTTCCATGGGGCGTGACGACGCCTTGCGGCCGCTGACCGGGATGGGCGGGTTTTTCTGCGATGCGACGGACATTGCGGTCATCCTTTACGAAAACTGCGGCAGGCCAGCGCTTTGCTGCGGCGGCATGGGCAGGTAGACGGAGCTGTTGCGGATACGACAGAAGGACAGGACGGGGATCAAAAACAATGCCATATGCAGCCACACGGTCACGACCCAGTCGGTCTGGTGCGAAATGGCGTGCATCGCAGGCACGATCGACAGCATATAGGTGAGTTGTCCCAGCATCTCGCCGGCCATGGCCGTCTCCCAGAGCCGCCGCATGGCCCAGGCGAGCACAAGGAACTTCAGCGCGCCGAAATACCAGAAAGATGAAAATGCATCGACAAGACCGGTCTCGGTTGTGCCTGTGATGGGATTGTAGTCGCGGCTCGGCTCGGGTGTGTCCAGACGCAACGCTTCCTTGATATCGGCCCCGACCAGTTGTGCGGGCACGAAAGTGAACACGATGCGGTTCCAGTGAAACTTGCCGTAGTCGAATTCAAGCCGCCGGTCGACCTCATCGATAAGCTGCACGGCATTGCGCATTTCCAGCCCGCCGCGTTCCAGCGTTTTGTTGAAATTGGCGGCGTAGTCGATCGCCATGATGTCATCGAGGACGAAGCCGGAAGCTGCACGCGTGATCTGGCGGTAATCGCCCATGCTGGTCATCAGGAATGTGCCTGCAAAAATACCGACGAATATTATGATACGAGGCATGACCATGCGGCGATAAAACCACACGGCCAGCAGGATCATCAGGAATAGCTGGATCGCTTCGGCACGTTTTCCGGTCACCAGAATACGGTCCAGATAAAAAACCAGATCGAACAGGATTATCGCCAGCGCAAACCATGACGGTCGCCGCACGAAGCATAGCAGGGCAATGGCCAGGCCATAGGGCATAAGCTGCGCAAAGAAGAGATAGACCACCGGCATGCCGGTCATCTGCACGCCAATGGAGACCTCGCCGGGGAGGCGGCTCAGGAGAAAGTAGAAAACGGCGCCGAAGGCAGACAGGACGGCTGCGGCCCATATCAGCCGCCTTTCGCTGAAGCTCATGCTGAGAAACCTGATCGGGCGGCGCGCCATGCGCCAGCCGAGAACCAGCATGGCAAGGGACAGGATGCCCATCACCATCGTCTTGGCATAGGCGCCTGATGGCAGAAACTGGTCGTGCACGAGGGCGGGAAGTTGCGGCAGCAGGAAGCCGAAAGTCATGACGCCTGCAAGGAACGGAAACTGGTACATGCGTTCCGGACGTGAGAGGAGACCGCCTGCCAGAAGGCAAAGGACGAAACCGGTGAAAATCCATGTTAGCGAGAGGTTCATCCGGTGCCTCCCGCCAGAGCGCATATAGTCGACAGATCAGGCGGCGGTTCGCCCGACGAAAGATCCTGCGGGAAAATACGGCCGGAAATGAGATACCAGCCGAGTTTCACATATTCCCTGGCGACGAGTTCCACGTCTGCGGGGGTTGCCGGAAAGCCGGGGCGTCCGCCATCGCCGCCTATAGGAGACGAGATGAAATGCATCTGGGGGCAAGCGGCGCGAAAGCTCGCTATGGCGCGGCGCGAATGATACCAATTGGTCACGATCAGCGCGCTTTTCGCCTTGATTTCGCGCATGACGGGCGCGGAAAACCGCGCATTCTGCCATGTGCTGCCCGACTGGCATTCCACGAAGATCGCCGATGGCTTCACGCCGTTGCGGATCATGATCCGCTTGTTTGAAAGACAGTCGCCGTCGCCTGTGACAAGGATCACTGGCGAACGCCCTTCCTTCCAGAGGCGGGCGGCCTCCACCGCGCGGGGCGGTCCATCTCCGCCTGGCACCACGATCACATCGGCTTTGCCGCCGTCGTCCTGCAAGGTCAGAACCGGCTCGGAGAAGAACATCGCGGCGAGCCCCATCAAAACGGCGCAGGGCAGAATAACGAGAAGCATCATACCATACGCCGTTCCGGTGTTTCGGCTTCGTGTGGGCGTCCGGCAGATACAGCATCTGCGAGGAGCGCAGATCGGCGCTGGCGCTGCTCTTCCATTTTGACGACGATCATGAACTCGTAGGCGGCAAGCAGGCGGCAATAGAGATAGCCCGGCTTGCCATCGAGAAATCCGCCGCGCAGCAGGTACATATAAAGGAACCGCAGGCTCGGCCTGAACGGCATATGATAGGAGAGCGACTTCAATGCCCGTCGTCGCCGTTCCGGAACTGTCGAAAGAATACCGCCCCAGTCGATCTTGCGTTCGAGCAGGCGCGAGGCGGACAGATCAGCCTCTGCGGAAGAATAACGGTTGTGCTTGTCGTACCAGGCTTCAAGGCCCTTGTTGAAACTGTAATGGATGAAGTGAGCCTGCAATGCACCCTCTGGCCCGCCGCTGGCACGGGAATGCACCGAGCGTTCGAACCGGACCCGGTCGGGCCGGACGAGCCGCGTAATCCATGTCGGATAGAGGCTGGCATGCCGTATCCAGCGCCCCATGAACATGTTCTTGTAGCGTGCCTTGAAGAAGACTTCGGGTCGCGTGGCATCGGCGGCGATTGCCAGCATTTCGTCGCGCAGGTCTGGCGGGGTGATTTCGTCCGCATCGGGTGTATAGACCCAGTCATGCTTGAAGCTGATCTCGGTCAGGCCATACATGCGCTGGCGGTCTTCGGTATCGTAGTTACGTTGGAAAACGCGGGCACCTGCCGCTTTCGCAATCTCGACCGTGCGGTCGCTGCTGTAGGAATCGAGGATGACGATGTCGTCGCACCAATCCAGCGAGGCCAGACAGGCAGGCAGGTTTACCTCTTCGTTCAGCGTCATGATGAGTACGGAAACATTCATGAAGTTGCCCCAGGATAAGTGATGTTCGGTTTGGTGGTCGGGTTGGCCTCGGCCATTGAGGCGGTAACGATCGGACGTGCGCCTCTGGTCATGCGCAGCACGAAAACTGTGTGTGCTGCGGCGGGAATCACCAGTGCGACAAGCATTGGCCAGGCGGGTATGTGGAGACGGATGGCGATATAGGTGATGGCCCCGCCTGTCAGGTTGAGCGCCATGACCGCCACGGCTGTTTGTCCGCAGGAAAGCCCCGCATCCATCAGCAGATGATGCAGATGCTGCCTGTCAGGGGAGAACGGACTTCTGCGTGCGGACATGCGACGCACGATCAGGCTCAGCGTGTCGATGACCGGAACGATGACGATCCAGATCAGGATGGGAAAGGCGATGGCCACAGTGCCGCTGGCAAGGATGAGGATAAATCCGGCAAGGGCCGCGCCGAGAAATGTGCTGCCGCCGTCACCAAGGAAAAGGCTTGCCTTTGTGCGCCAACGATGCCGCATGTTGAAGACGAGAAAGCCGAGGCAGGCGGCTGCAAGTGCCAGCGCCTGCAGCCCAAGGCGATGTTCGCCAACCCCAAAACCGATGACGGCCAGCCAGAAGAAGGCGGCAGCACTTGCCGATCCCGCCAGCCCGTCAACGCCGTCGCTCATATTGACCGCATTGACGAGGCCGACAATGAAAGCAAGTGCGATAATCAGGAAAAGCGGTCCGGTGAGGATCTCGATCAGCATTTCCGGGGCGGGCGCCGTAGCGGGGTCGCTGCCGTCTGGAGCAAGCCCGAGATAAGTCTGCCGCATCCCGGCGATGGTGATTATCAGGAAGGCAGCAAGCAACTGTATCGCCAGACGCGGCGCGACGGGTAGGTTGAAGCGATCATCGATAACACCGGCGACAAGGATCAGCATAAGCCCCGGTACCAAGGTCATGGCGTTGGCATGGCCCGAAATGCCGAAAGTCAGCAGTGCGGCTGCGCAGAACGAGAGAAAAATGGCGATTCCGCCGCAAAGCGGGACATTTCCTTCATGTCTCTTGCGGGCATCGGGAATGTCTATGAGATACCATTCGCGTGCCAGCCCGCGAAAACCGACGCAGAAGGCAACGGAAAGAGCGAAGGCCAGAAGCGTGATCCAGGAAAGACTCGTCATGTCTCCTCCAAGGCGCGTGCAAAAGATCAAACTCTGGAAATTTTTACCTACAGCCAGTGCCATCCACGACTTGGCTTTAGAGCGTGCCGCATACTCCTTTCAGGTCAGGTGCTAACACCAAGGGCGACGTTTCGTGCGTGTCGCAAAGCGTTATCCTTGGAACAGGTGAAGAAGGGCAGAAAGGCCGTCTTGTCGAACGATCCGGGGGGGATAAGGCATCGTGAAACCGAAATTGCTTAACCTATCCAGGCTCGTTTCGAGGAGCGGATCATGAACGGCAGCCGCAGGGGCATTCTCATGGCGGCGCTGGAGCAATATGCCGCGCTGATCTTCAATTTCCTCACGGTTGTCATCGTCTCCAGATTTCTCGACCCCGCTGAGACGGGCATGGGAGTCATTGGCATCAGCATTTCGGCTATTGTTTTTTCGCTCCGGGAATTTGCGAGCGCCGAATTTCTCATCAAGCTTGATCGTGTGGAAGATAAGGATCTTCAGACATCGCTGACATATTTGATGAGCGTAACATTGGTGCTTGCAGTCATTCTCTATATGCTGCGAGGGTTTTTCGCCGCTTCCTATCAAGAGCCGAAGCTCAGTGTCTTTCTCGACATCACAATCGCGGCTGCCATTATCGAAACCCTGGCCATGCCGATCATTGCGCTGCTGCGGCGTGAAATGGCCTTCGGCATCCTCGCCCGTATCCGGACTGCCGGTTCGGGAGTCGGTGCGCTTGTCACGATCGTTACTGCTTATATGGGGTTCGGCTATCTCTGCTTTGCGATTGGTCTGCTCGCTTCGGCTGCAGTCACGACCACATTTTCCATCGCTATTCATCCGCTGCGACGGCTGTTGCGACCGACATTCGCCAGCATCGATCAAGCCTGGCGCTTCGGCATTTACTTAGGCGCGAATTCCAGCCTCGGCAAAATCTGCGAGACGTTTCCGTCGCTTATTCTGGGGCGTTTCATGCCTGTTTCGCAGGTCGGCATCTATAATCGTGCTGGAACGGTCAGCGGGTTGCCGGATCGGGTCATCCTCTCGGCGATCTTTGCCGTAGCATTTCCCATGTTGTCTGCGCAGGTGCGTGAGGGCGTCGATATACGCCAGTCCTATATTCGTGCGCTATCCTATATCAGCGTGGTTTATTGGCCCGCTCAGGCCGTACTGGCCCTCCTGGCATATCCGGCGGTGCGTATCATTCTGGGCAATGGCTGGCATGACGCAGTCCCCATCGTCGCTCTTTCCTGTGTCGCGAACATGTTCTGGTGTCCGGTCCTGCTGACTTATCCGCTGCTGATGGCACTTGGTCACAACCGGGACGCCTTCGTCTTCAGCCTGATTTCGCGTTCGGTCGTGGCGCCCGTATTATGTGTGGCAGCGTTCTTCGGCCTGTTCGCAGTTGTGCTCAGCCAGTTCATCACGTCGCCGTTCCAGATGGTCGTTTCGATCCTCTATGTAAAAAAATACGTTTCCTTTTCGCGCCGGGAGCTTTTCGGCGCATTCGCGCATAGCGCCCTGGTAACGGCACTGACCCTTCTTTTGCCATTGGCGGCTTTAGCAGCCAACGGGTTCTCGTTCGATTTTCCGCCGCTTTACGGTATTGGGATCGGACTTCTTGCTGCCTTGAGCTGGATTGCCGCCGTCTTCGTCACCCGGCACCCATTTGGCGAGGAACTGAGCCATGTCTTCATTACATTTGCCAATATGAGTGCTCTCAATCGCCGGATTTTCCGGCGTTGGCGCAACGGGCTGACATCTTCGACCCCGGCGGAATAAGCGGTTACTGCGAGGGAATGCAAATGCACAATGTCGATATTGCCATTCCGAATTATAATTATGGACGTTTTCTGCGCGAAAGCGTGGAGAGTGTTCTGTCACAGCGTGGGGTGAATGTCCGCGTGCTGATTATCGACAATGCGTCGACCGACGACAGTGCGGCGATTGCATGCCAGCTTGCGGCAGAGGACAGCCGGGTGGAATTGTGCCTGCGAGAACGAAACCTCGGGCCCCATGCTTCCTTTAACGAGGGGGTGGATTGGGCTAGCGCAGAGTATTTTCTGATCCTTTGCTCCGACGACCTGCTGGCGCCGGATGTGCTTGCCCGCGCTACCGCACTTCTTGACGAGCGCCGCGATGTAAATCTTGTCTATGGACGCATGTCGAAGATCACCGCAGATACGCGCCGGTCAGAGATAAATTTGCCGGAGCCCGGAGATGAGGCTGGATGGAAGATCCGTTCCGGCCCGGATTATATCGCCGCTTGTTGCCGCAATGCGATCAGCCTGGTCGACGGCCCGACGGCAATCGTGAGAACCGAGGTGCAGAAAAAGATCGGGCATTATCGCGCCAGTCTTGCCCACACGGACGATATGGAGATGTGGTTGCGTTTTGCCATGCAAGGAGCGATTGCAGAAACCGAAAGCGTTCAGGCTTATATTCGCATCCACCCACAGAGCCGTTCATCCAATATAGAAGGAATATTGCAATGGAATCGGGAGGTGGAACAGGCCTTCCTTTCCTTCTTTGAACATGAAGGGCGTGATCTGCCTGATGCAGAGCAGCTTCTGGCGAAGGTGAAAGACTGTCTTTCGAAGCGGGCATACTGGTCTGCTGTATCGAATGTATTGCGTCGTGAAAGGGGTGCAGCGGCACTTCTCGCGACCGCTTTAAAACGAAAGCCGCTGATGGCGATTGTGCCACCCTTTGATTACCTTCTGCACCGCAGCAAGCGACGTAAACATTTGGGAGCTGCGGGCTAAAAATCGCGGTCATGGGCCGTGTTTCTTGTGCTCCAGAAGCTCCTGCTGGAGGCTCTGTTCCTGCCATTCGAGACGAAGGCGGTACTGGTCAGTGCCTGCCCGCACGGCTTGTTCCAGTTCAGGGCGACGAAGCAGCATATCGTCTATCTGCCGGATCAGAGTTGGCGGGTCGAAGCTTTCCACATGGTGGCAGAATTCGCTCAGGCCGTTATCCTGCAGGAGCACGTCGTTCTTTTGCGCATAACTCAAGGAGATCGTGGGCCGCCCCATATGCAGCGCGCAGATCACATTATGATAACGGCTCGCCAGAACGATGTCGGTCTGTGCGATCTGCTTCATCAGATCGTGCAACGAAGTGACAGGCTCATAGATGAGCAGTTGCTGGCCGCATTCTGTCGCAGACAAGAGTGCTATCAGGTCGGCGATGGCCTCACGGTCTATGTTGTCGCCGGTCAGAAGGCGCACAGTGCGCCCCTGCTGCAGCTGCGACCCAACCACGGCAGACATCTTTTGAAGATAATTGCGGTAGATGGCGATGCCATTTCCATCGTGGCGCTTCCAGCCGCGATAAGCCATGATTCCGATACCTATCCGTTCTATATGCTGTTCTGGATCGTTGCGAGGTAAGACTGTTTCGGCGGCTTTGGGCAGCGAGAAAGCCAGATCGGCGCTGACGCTGTCGCCGGGCTGCTGAACGCCCAGCGTTTTCATGAATTCATACGAAATCGCATCGCGATAGGATCTGAATCTGGCCATCAGAGATGCCCATTTCATGAAGCAGCGGCTGAGCGGATGCTTGATCGGACCTGCGCCAATGGAAACCATAAGAAGCTTGGCACCGCCCAATCGGGCTGCGAGCGACCAGCGCAGTATAGCAAATGCCCAGCCAAATGGTTCCGAGCTAAAGTCATCGAGAACACCGGTGCCGGGTACGATGAGGAAATCGAGCGAGCGGCTAAGCACCATCGCGTTTGCAAAACCCCAGATGCGGTGTGGGGCCTTCAAGAAAAACCGATCCATGATCCGCATGAAGCGATGGGAAGGGACATAGCCGCCAATGGGAACAGCCTCAATTCCATACGTGTTTTTGACCGCTTCAGGCCCGGAACATATGCATATGACTTCGATCTGCGGATCGGTTCGCTGCAGTTGGTGCAGCATCGCTTCCAGCGAACCGTCATTGCCGGTATTGCCGGAGCCGAACTGCCCGAAAAGCCCTATTTTCATGCACGTGTCTCCCGCTGCACCTGCAAGCTAATGCGGGACGCGCTTCATGGAAAACTGGCAGAAGGGTGAACACCATCCTCTATTGTAGGATAGGATGTACCCCTCTTAGCCGAAATGCGCAGCATTGCAATTCCGATACACTGGCCAGCGGTATATCCATTGCCCCCCGATATACCGGAGTAAGGCTTCGAGGGAGTTGTTCCCTCGAAGTCTTGTCTCCCTTGAGATGTACTCCTGAAATATCACTTCTGAAATATCACTGGGGCAACAAGGTTCTGACCATGAAATGTGCTTACTTTGTCCGTCCCCACATAGGCGGGACCTATTCGGTCTTCACACGCCTGCGCTCGTCGCTCGGCCAGTCGGGGATAGAGCTTCGCTGGCTTGCCGCCGGCGCTGTGGGCAACACTATCAGTGTACCGACGGGGCAGGGGCTTGAGGATGCACTTCGCAAGGGCGATGCCATCGACCGAATGGGCGTGCTGGATGAAGAAACCCGCGCCAGGCACATGATCAGTTTTCTGCGCGACAACCATTTCGACGCCGTTTTCGTGAATGTTCTCTCGAACCGCTTCGAAACCAATCTGGTGCGCTATCTGCCCGCCGATATTCTGCGCATCATGATCGTCCACAACATCACGCCCGGCACCTATGCCGCGGCGAAGACGATCCGCGATCATGTTCACGCTACGGTCGGGGTTTCAAAACGCTGCCGCGATGATCTCGTGCGCCAGCACGGTTTCAATGCGGCGCGCACGCTGGTCATCCCGCATGGGTTGAACCGGGACATACATTTGCCGCGTCATGTTCCGAAAAAGGACGAGAGCAGCCCGCTGCGGCTGCTTTATCTGGGACGCATAGAAGACAATTCGAAAGGCGTGTTCTGGCTGCCGAATATCCTGCGTGAGCTCCACTGTCCTTATCATTTGACTGTCGCCGGTGACGGCCCGGATCTGGAAGAGCTGCGCCATCGCCTTGCGCCCTTTGGCGACAAAGTCAGCTTTACCGGCTGGGTTGCGCCATCCGATGTGCCCTGGCTGGTGAGCCAGCACGACGTTATGGTCATGCCGTCGCGCTATGAAGGTTTCGGCCTGACACTCATCGAGGCGATGAGCCAGGGTTGCCCTGCGGTTGTGTCTAAGATCGCCGGTGTGACCGACACCATCGTTACCGATGGCAAGGATGGGCTTTTGTTCCCTGTCGGTGATTTCCGCAAGGCGGCAAGGCATATCGACCGGCTTGCGCGCGACCGCGAGCTGCTAGCGGGCATGGCGGGTGCCGCCCAGCAGAAGGTTGAGACAGTTTTCGATAACGATATTGCCGGGCGCGCCTATGCGGGCCTTCTGGAGCATCTGGTTGCGGATCGTCCCGCCATTGCGCCACCACTGGCGCTTTCACAATGGTCGATGCCGAACGCGCTTCATTCCAGTCTGCGCAGCCGCTTGCCGAAGCCGGTGAAGAACTGGCTGCGCCAGATGCGCGAGCGCCTGCATACGAGATGGTCCGCAGCATGATCTGTGAATAGAAAGGAGAGGGGCATGAACCTTTTCACATCGCAGTTCCGTAATTCTCAACTGCTTGCCACCAAGGCTCACGCGCTTATTCCGGGCGGCTGTCATACCTATGCCAAGGGTGACGACCAGTATCCGGTTCTGGCACCCGGCTTCATCCAGCGCGGTTCCGGCTCGCATGTCTTCGACGTCGACGGTCACGAATATATCGAATACGGGATGGGAAATCGCGCTGTCGGGCTGGGCCACGCCTATCCGCCCGTCGTGCGCGCGGTGCGCGACGCCTTGCAGGACGGATGCAATTTTACACGGCCGGGCGCCATCGAAGTCGAATGCGCGGAAAGCTTTCTGGAGCTGATTGACGGCGCGGAAATGGTAAAGTTTTGCAAAGATGGTTCGGATGCGACTTCAGGTGCCGTGCGACTTGCGCGCGCCTATACGGGACGCGACATGATTGCCTGCTGCGCCGATCATCCATTCTTTTCGACGGATGACTGGTTTATCGGAACGACGAAAATGAATGCAGGTATTCCGGCATCTGTTTCGGCGTTGACCACAACCTTCCGCTACAACGATATTGCAAGCATAGAAGCCCTGTTCGAGGATTATCCGGGGCGCATAGCGGCTATTATCCTCGAACCCGCAAAAGCCGACGAGCCGCAAAACAACTTCCTGCAGGAAGCAAAGCGTATCGCCCATGAACATGGAGCACTGTTCATTCTGGATGAGATGATTACCGGCTTTCGCTGGCATTTGCGCGGGGCGCAGAGGCTCTATGATGTCGAACCAGATCTTTCCTGCTTCGGCAAGGCGCTGGGCAACGGCTTTGCGATTTCGGCACTGGCAGGAAAGGCGGAATATATGCAGCTTGGCGGTCTGATCCAGACCGATCATCCGCGTGTGTTCCTGCTTTCGACCACGCACGGCGCGGAAACCCATGCCATGGCGGCAGCGATTGCCACGATGACGATCTATCGCGACGAGCCGGTGATCGAAAGGCTCTATAAGCAAGGCTCGAAACTGGCCGACGGCGTGAATGCGGCGATTGCCGGTCATGGGCTTCAGAACCATGTCCGCCTGTTCGGGCGTCCGTGCTGCCTTGCCTATGGCACGCTCGACGAGAAGGGGCAGCCATCTCAGGCATTTCGCACGCTGTTGCTTCAGGAGACAATCCGGCGTGGCGTGCTGATGCCGTCGCTGGTCGTGAGCTATACCCACAGCGACACCGACATTGCGCGCACGGTGGATGCGATTGACGGGGCGCTCGACATCTATGTCCGGGCACTGAACGATGGTGTGAGTTCCCATCTGACGGGGCGTCCTTCGCAGGTCGTCTATCGCCGCTTCAATGAAGCGCCGGCCTATCCGCCGACGATGCGATGAAGCATCTTGTCAAAGCTTTGATCGCGACGGTTCTGCTGGCGATAGCGACGGGGGTGTCACATGCTGCCGACCCATTTCCGATCAGGGTCGGTCAGGACCGGCGCATATTCGAGGATGCGACCGGCAAACCATTTCTGCTGCAGGGCGATACCGCATGGTCGCTGATCGCCGAACTGACACGCGAGGATGTCGAAATCTATTTGCAAGACCGCCGAAAGCGCGGCTTCAATGCCATTCTGGTCAATCTGGTCGAACACCAGTTCTCCCGCCATCCGCCCGCCAATGCTTATGGCGAGAAGCCCTTCAACGGCGAAGCCTTCGTCGATCTTAACCCGAAATATTTCGACCATGCCGCCTGGGTGATCGGGCGGGCGGAAGAACTCGGTTTCGTTGTTCTGCTCGCCCCCGCCTATCTTGGGGTGAGCGGCGGCGATCAGGGCTGGTTCAGGAGTATCGAAACGGCGGGCCCGCAAAAAATGCGCATCTATGGCCAGAAAATAGCCGAACGGTTTCGACAATATCCCAACATTGTCTGGGTGTTGGGGGGCGATTTTAATACGCCGGACGAGAAGCTGGTTTCCAGTATGGCCGAGGGGATCACGAAGGTCAGTCCCTCGTCGCTGAAGACGGTTCACCCGAGCCCCGAAACGAACACTGCCGAGCTTTGGGGCAAGTATAGCTGGTTCTCCTTCGACACGTTCTACAGCTACAAGGATATCCATACCGGAATGCTGGAGCGTACGGCGGAAGATATAATGATGCCTGTCATTCTGTTGGAAACATTTTACGAGAAGGAATGGGAGTCAACGCCGCAATCCATCCGGCGGAACGCTTATGGCGCCTTGCTTGCCGGTGCTGCCGGACAGTTCTTTGGAAATAATCCCATCTGGCATTTCAGCAGTTCCGGCCTGTTTGCCTATGACGGCACCTGGCGCGATGCGCTGAACAGTCCCGCCGCACGGTCGATGGCCGTTATGAAGGCACTGTTTGAGAAACTGCCTTGGCCGCAACTACAGCCTGATCGCGAAAGCCGCATCGCTGTAGACCCGGAAAGTTATGCCTCGTCTCTGCCAGATGGGGCGTTGTCGGTCATCTACGGCGATGCTGATGGTTTCGCAGTGCAGAAGGATATTGTCAGAGAAGGCTGGAAGGCAGTCTGGTTCGACCCGGTTTCCGGCGCATTCGCGGATGCGGACCAGCCGAAGTTCGACGGCGCGATTGCGATCTACAAGCCGAAGCAGGCGCAAAATGCGGGTGGCGAAACTGATTGGCTTTTGTTGATCGGCAGCGCCGCACGTCTGCAGGACATCCAAAAGAGGTAGGCGGTACACCCTTTCACGCTTTTCATAAACGCTTGTTCTAACCGGGCATGCATTCGGTCAAGTCGTCGCTCCCGTTCTCTCTGGCTAACATGCATTTATCCAAGCTTGAGGAGTCGGACATGAAAGTACTGGTTACGGGCAATCAGGGCTATATTGGGTCGGTCATGGTGCCGGTCCTCACAAATGCAGGGCATGAAGTGTCCGGCTATGACATTGGCCTTTATGAACATTGCCTTTTTGAAGAAGGCGGCGCGGTGATGAATGTGCCGACCATCCGAAAGGATGTGCGCGATGTATCCCCGCGCGATCTGGAGGGGTTCGACGCGGTTATTCATCTTGCAGCACTTTCCAATGATCCGCTTGGCAACCTCAATGAGGAACTGACCTACGACATCAATCACCGGGCGAGCGTCGCCATGGCAAAGGCTGCGAAGCGTGCCGGTGTGGGGCGTTTTCTGTTTGCTTCGTCCTGCAGCAATTACGGCATCAGCGATGCCGATCTGATCGATGAAACCGGCGAACTGAAGCCGGTAACGGCCTATGGCCGGTCCAAGGTGCGGGCAGAGCAGGACATTCGCGAACTGGCGGATGCAGACTTCTGCCCCGTCTATCTGCGGCCTGCCACGGCTTACGGCGTTTCGCCGTTCCTTCGTTTCGACATCGTGCTCAACAATCTCGTGGCATGGGCGGTGACAAAAGGGCTGATCTATCTCAAGTCCGATGGCACGCCCTGGCGGCCTATCGTGCATATTCGCGATATTTCCCGCGCCTTCATGGCGGCTATGGAAGCGCCGCGCGAAAAAGTCTGGAACGAAGCCTTCAATGTCGGCTCGACGGAACACAACTACCGCATCCGGGATATTGCGGGCATCGTGGCCGACAATGTTCCTGATTGTCGCATCGACTATGCGGATGACGCCGGGCCGGATACGCGTTCCTATCGCGTCAGTTTTGAAAAGCTGGCGAGGGTGCTGCCGGAAGCCAAACCGGAATGGGATGCCGTTGCCGGTACGCGCGAACTGCTTGCCGCTTATAGCCGCTCGACGCTGACGCTTGAGGAATTCGAAGGCCCGCGTTTCCAGCGTATCGCCCATATTCGCAAGCTGATTGCGGAAGGGGTCTTGGATGCCGATCTGCGTCGCACTGACGACGAACTGCAACCGCTTCGGGCGACGGCGTAATGGATGGGGCGGCTAGCGGCACTGAACGGGCCATTCAGCAGCCATCGAGCGGAAAGGCCATCTACGATCTTGCTGTCCGTCTTTATCCGCTCTGCCGCAGCCTCGCCGGGGACGGCGTGCGCGAAACGCTCGCCATCATCGGGGAACACCTGCCGCTGACGGTCCATCAGGTTCCGACCGGCACATCGCTCTACGACTGGAAAGCGCCTCAGGAATGGATCATCCGTGAAGCCTATATCGCGGATATGAACGGCAATCGCATGGTCGATTTTGCCCAGCACAATCTGCATGTGGTGAATTTCAGCGTGCCTGTGCGGGCCCGAATGCCGCTCAGCGCGCTGAAGGAGCATATTCACACGCTGCCAGATCAGCCGGACCTCATTCCCTACCGCACCTGTTATCATGCGGAAGGCTGGGGCTTCTGCATGGCGCATCGTGAATTTCTATCGATGCAGGACGGTGATTATGACGTCGTAATCGATGCGGAACGCCGCGACGGCTTTCTGACCTTCGGCGAGTTCATTCACCGGGGCGAAACTGACGAAACATTCATCCTGTCGGCCCATCTTTGCCACCCGTCGCTGGCCAATGACAATTGTTCCGGGCTGGCGCTTTTGACGCACCTTGGCACGGTTCTGCAATCACGGCGCACGCGCCTGACCTATCGGCTGCTTTTCGGCCCGGCGACTTTCGGCGCGCTTGCATGGCTTCAACGAAACGAGGACCAGCTGGAGCTGGTCCGGCACGGGCTTGTCCTGTCCTGCATCGGTGATGCGGGCGGGCCGAATTACAAGCGCAGCCGTCGCGGCGATGCGGATATCGATCACATCATGGGCCATGTCCTTGCCAAATGCGCCAATGCGACGATGCATGATTTCTGGCCCTATGGTTATGACGAGCGCCAGTTCTGTTCGCCGGGGTTCAACCTGCCGGTCGGCATGTTCCAGCGCAGTCTCTATGGTGCCTTTCCAGAATATCATACATCGGCCGACAATCTCGATTTCATCAAGCCGGATTATCTTGAGCAGTCGTTCAACATGGTCTTGCAGGCCATTGAAATTGCGGAAAAAAACTGGTGTCCGCTGAACACCTCGCCGAAGGGGGAGGCGCAGCTTGGAAGGCGCGGTCTCTATGGAAGCATGGGCGGCGATAGCGGCGCTGCGCAAAATGCCATGGCGTTGTTATGGGTGCTCAATCTGGCGGATGGCGAGCATTCCATTCTCGATATGGCCGTGCGAGCGAAGCTGCCATTCGCAACCCTTGCCGATGCGGCTGACCGGCTCCGCGAGGCGGGATTGCTCAAAGCAGCGTCCAGGCCAGATCCTTGTCGGAAATGACGCTTGGCCTGTTCGGCCACGCTATGCCGAGCGCCGGGTCGTCATAGCGCAAACCCGTCGCATAATCAGGTGCATAGGGCTTTGAGATCATGTATCGCACGAGCACATCTGGCGTCAGGGTCTGGAAACCGTGCGCGCAGCCTTCCGGGATATAAAGCTGGACACCGTTTTCAGCTGAAAGCTCCACACCGGTCCAGCGCCGATAGGTCGGCGAATGCGGGCGCAGATCGACAAGAACATCCCAGATGACGCCCTGCAGGCAGGTGACGAGCTTGGTTTCCGAATGCGGTTCGTTTTGATAATGCAGGCCGCGCAATGTTCCTTCCTCGCGCGAGAAGGACAGGCTGTGCTGCGGGAAATGCGTTTCCATCTGCCGTTCCCTGAACGCAGCTTCGCAATAGACCCGCGCGAACCAGCCGCGTTCGTCTTCAAGCCTTTCGGGCTCGATAGACCAGGCGCCGTCGATGTTGAGCGAAGTGAAACGCATCTTTTGCCCCGATTGCCAACATGCGCATTCTGCCAGCGGGAATATCGGGCGATAGAACCTTCTTCGATGCATCTGATTAGCCTTCCGGATGATGCCAACCCGTCCGAATGAAGTAGGCGTCTACGCCCCCGCAGCCATTGGGTGAAGATTGGGTATCTACGCCGCGTAGTCCGTCCGGTGAATGTCGCGCCCGATCGTATGTACGGCTCGCCCCTGATGACAGTCTCGGCAATGTTCAGGCCGCTTAGTAGTTTTGGTTATCCGACGCGGATCGGAGTTCAACCCCATCAACCCGTAACGGACCAGTCCAGAAGGTTCGTTGAGGCGAGGAATGACGTATGACCATCCAGACGCCGGATATTTCGCGGAGCACGAGCATGGCGCAAGAGCAGACCGGTTGTCGCCTGTGCGGTAAACTACTCAAACATACCTTCGTCGATCTGGGAATGTCACCGCCTTGCGAGAGCTTCATCACGGCGGATCGCCTCGACCGCATGGAGCCTTACTACCCGCTCTACGCGCTTGTCTGCGATCATTGTTATCTGGTGCAGTTGAAGGAGTATTTCTCGCCCGCCGAAATCTTCACGGAATATGCCTATTTCTCATCCTTCGCCACAAGCTGGGTCAGCCATGCGAAGACCTATTGCGACGAGATAACCGAACGGCTGGGGTTGAATGAAAACAGTTTTGTCGTCGAGATCGCCAGCAATGATGGTTATCTCCTGCAACATTTCCTGCCGAAGGGCATCCCGATCCTCGGTATCGAACCGGCGGCCAATGTGGCGGAGACGGCTATTGCCAAGGGTGTGCCGACGCGCGTGGATTTCTTCGGCTCGACGCTTGCCGCCGAACTGGTCGGCGCAGGACGCAAGGCCGACCTCCTGATCGGCAACAACGTTCTGGCGCAAGTTCCTGATCTCAACGACTTTGTGCGCGGCCTGCAACTGTTGTTGAAGCCGGAGGGCGTCATTACGCTGGAGTTTCCGCATCTCGCCAATCTGATCGAGCAGAACCAGTTCGACACGATCTATCACGAGCATTTCTCGTATTTCTCGTTGCTGACGATCCGGTATATGGCGCACCGGCATCACCTCAAGGTCATCGACGTGGAGGAACTGCCGACCCATGGCGGTTCGCTGCGTGTGTATCTTGCGCATAACAGCAGCAAGCGGAAGGCTGGAGCGCGTGTTGCAGCTCTTCTGAAGCGCGAAGAGAGTTTTGGCCTCAACGAGATTTCGACCTATGAACAGTTCGCCGAAAAGACCCGGCGCACCAAGCGCGATCTCCTGTCCTTCCTGATCGCCGCCAAGAATGCGGGAAAACGCATCTGCGGTTATGGTGCGCCCGGAAAGGGCAATACGCTTCTGAACTATTGCGGCATCGGCACGGATTTCCTGGACTTCACGGTTGACCGCAATCCCTACAAGCATGGCCGTTTCACGCCAGGCATGCACATCCCGATCTATGATGTGTCGGCAATCGATAAATACCGGCCCGATTACATCCTCATCCTGCCGTGGAACTTCAAGGACGAGATCATCCGGCAGATGCAGCATGTGGTCGAATGGGGCGCGAAGTTCATCATTCCCATCCCGCACGTCACGTTGATTGACCCGGCACTACTCACAGAGGAGCGGTAAGTCATGAAAGTCGTTCTGTTCTGCGGCGGTCTTGGAACCAGAATCCGCGAATATTCGGAGAATATTCCGAAGCCGATGATCCCACTCGGCCATCAGCCGATCCTGCATCACGTCATGGAATATTACAGCGACTACGGGCACAATGATTTCGTCTTGTGCCTCGGCTACAAGGCCAATGTCGTGAAGGATTTCTTCCTGATGATCCGCCCGCAGACCTTCGCGGACTGTGTGGTTTCGGATGGCGGGCGCAATGTGCAATTGCTTGAGGAAGTGGATCGCGACTGGAGCGTGACGCTGCTCGATACGGGCATCTGGCGCAATATCGGTGAGCGGCTGTGGAGCGCCCGCTCGCATGTGGCGAATGAGGATATGTTCCTCGCCAATTACAGCGACGGGCTCAGCGATGTCGACCTTGACGACATGACGGAACGTTTTCGCGCCAGCGGCAAGATTGCCTGTTTTCTCGCTGTCCGTCCACCGCTGACCTATCACCTTGCGGATATTGCCGAAGGCGGCGATGTGCGGGCTTTCCGGACGTCGAACACCTCCGATATCTGGATCAATGGCGGCTATTTTCTCTTCCGCAAGGAAATCTTCGACTATATGCGCGAGGGCGAGGAACTGGTGCTGGAACCCTTCGGGCGCCTGATCGCTGAAAACCAGCTTATGGCCTATAAATATGAGGGCTTCTGGCGGTCGATGGATACGCTGCGTGACTGGCAGACGCTTGAAGATATGGTGGAGAAGGGCGACATGCCCTGGAAGCGGCACAAGGCGGAACAGGCCGCACGGCGGGCCACCAATGTCGCGATAGCGCTATGATCGATCTGCGTTCGCTCGCAAGTCACAGCCGTCCGCTGCAACTGCTTTGTCTGGGCGCGCATTCCGACGATATCGAGATTGGCTGCGGCGGCACGCTTCTGAGCCTGATCGAGAGCGGTATGCCTCTGCATGTGGAGTGGTGCGTGCTGTCTGGAAATAAGGAAAGGCGCGTGGAGGCGGAAGCCGCCGCTCGCGATTTTCTGCGTGGGATAGACAGTTTCAACATCCATCTTGCCTCTTTCGAGGACAGCTATTTCCCGGTGCAGAGCCGCGAAATCAAGCAATGGCTGATCGAACAGCGCGGGCGCGAGCAGCCGGATATGGTCTTCACTCATCGTCATGGCGATGCCCATCAGGACCACCGCACCGTCAACGAATTGACATGGAACCTGTTTCGGGATCAGGTGATCCTTGAATATGAAATTCCAAAATGGGATGGCGATCTGGGTCAGCCGAACGCCTATTCAGCGCTACCTGCCGCGATCATGGATCGCAAGATCGAACTGTTGATGAAGCACTTCGGCACCCAGCGCTCAAAGGACTGGTTTGACACGGAAACCTTTCGCGGTCTTGCCCGGCTACGCGGCATGGAATGTCGTGCGCCCGAGGCTTATGCCGAGGCTTTTCATGCCCGTAAGCTGCGATTGTTCTAGAGCAGTTCCAGCAAAAGTGTGAAACGGTTTTGCGTAGGATAATGCGATAAAACAAATGGTTAGAGCAGTTCCGGCGATTCCGTTAAAACAGGAACTGTTCTAACAAGTAGAAAAACTTGCGGCTTCGGGAATAAATCAACGTCGCCGATTGTCTTACTTTCATATCGCATGCCGCGATTGGAACCTTTGTGAGGCAGATCATGAAAACGTTTGGTTTTATGTCCGTACTGGCAATAGCAGCCGTGGCGGCGTCAGCCGCGCTGGCTGCGCCAGCCGTCAAAACGATGGAAAGCTCGAAGGGGCAGGTTCTGGCAGGCGCCAAGGATATGACGCTCTACACTTTCGACAAGGATAGCAAGGGCGAATCCAGCTGCTATGATGCTTGCGCCAAGAACTGGCCGCCCTTCATGGCGATGAAGGGCGCAAAGGCTTCCGGCGCCTATACGCTGGTCAAGCGCAAGGATGGCAGCGAGCAATGGGCAAAAGACGGAATGCCGCTCTATTACTGGGTGAAGGACAAGAAGCCCGGCGACGTGACCGGAGACGGCGTTAATGGGGTCTGGCACGCCGCAAAGCCATGAGACCAATGTGAGCCGTCCCGCTCCTGACAGTTTCGAGGGTCAGCTTCTGGCCCTCCTGCCGGTTATGCGGCGCTATTCGCGCAGCCTTGCGAAGTCCGATGCCGAAGGCGAGGATCTTTTGCAGGACTGCGTGGCAAAGGCGCTATCGCGGCGCGGCCAGTGGCGGGGCCTCAATCTGCGTGGGTGGATACTCACGATGATGACCAACCTTTACCGCAATAGTTATAAAAGCCGGGCCCGAACCCGGCATGAAACGCTCGACGCTGCGGAAAATATCAGTGTGGCGGCGACGGAAACCGATCCGTTCCAGTTGCAGCAGCTTGAAGAGGCGATCAACACACTGCCGGAAGATAACCGCGCGGTGCTGATGCTCATCGTTGTCGAAGGCTACAGCTATGGCGAAGCGGCGGAAATGCTGGGCATACCTGTCGGAACCGTCATGTCACGCCTGTCGCGGGCACGCCACCGCCTTGCCGAACATATGAGCGGCTCGAATATCGTAACGCTTCGGAGAAAATGATGACAGAACGCAATTCTCCCATAACCGAAGCGGAACTGCTGAGCTTTATCGACGGGCAATTGTCCGAAGCAGAACATGCGCGCATCGCCGGGCTTCTTGAGCACAACCCCGAGCAGGCGGCGTTGGCTGTCGAATGGCGCAGGCAGAACGAAGGTATCAGGCAACTTTTTTCCGGTTATGCCAAGGCAAGGAACGACGATGCGGGATTGATCCGTTCGGCGGGAATGCGCCAGCCGCGAACCTATCGCGGGGCGGTTGCGGCAGCGGTTCTCGCGGCTTTGGTAATTGGCGGTGCAGGCGGGTTTACAGGCGCACGTCTGCTTGCGGAAGCCGAACCGCAAATAGCGAGCGTACAAACTCTGCCGCAGCAGTCCCAGGCAGCCTATCTTATTTATGCTAGCGAAGTGCGGCATCCCGTCGAGGTGTTCTCCAATGAAGAGGCGCATCTGGCGACCTGGCTTGGCAAGAGGCTGAATATACCTGATCTTCGTGTCCCCGATCTCCGCTCGCTTGGCTTTCAGCTCGTGGGTGGGCGTCTGCTGCCGGTTGACGGCAAGGCGGGCGCTTTCTTCATGTATGAGGACGAAGCTGGAAAACGGCTTTCGGTGATCGTCGGACGCAATCCTGATAATCGTGACACGAGCTTCCGGTTTGCCTCAAGTGATGGTGTCGAGACCTTCTATTGGATAGACAACGATCTTGGTTATGCGGTGAGCGGCGAGATATCGCGCGAGCGGCTGCGGCAGGTGGCGGAAGAATGCTACCGCCAGTTTCCGGGCTGACCCGCTTATCGGTCGTCGCTGAAAGCGCGGATCATCGCATCCTTGGAACTGCCGCTGGCGATCAATGCCGCAAGCAGGATGCGAGCCTGACCGGGGCGAAGCGTATGTGCGTGAATGGCTCCGGCTTCGCCAAGATCATATCCGCCGCCGCCTCCGCCATAGCCGGGTGCCAATAGGCCTTCGGGCACGCGGCTTGAAACGGCCACCGGAATATTGCGGCGCGAGCATTCGCGGACAGCTTCGACAACGCAGGGCGTAGTGTTGCCAGAACCCAGTGCAGCAAGAACGATGCCGCTGGCACCGGCTGCAATGCTCGCTTCTATGTGGAGGGCGTCGCAGCCCGGATAAATGGCAATCGTGTCGATCCGGCGGTCACCGACGGGCGCTGGAAGCACCGGGCTCTGGCTCTGGATCATACGTGCAGAGCGGAAGGCGTCGGCACTGTCGCTGCTGAATTTGTATGCGCCCCAGACCGGGACGATCCGACCGCCGAAAGTAATAAGGACGCCTTCGTCGGCATTGGCCGGATCGCAGGCAAGCTGAATGGCAGTGGCGAGGTTTTCCGGCCCATCGGCTTGCGGATGATCGGCGGTAAATTGCGCGCCGGTGAAGATCACCGGCTTGCCGATGCGGCGCTGCAGATGTACCAGCAGCGCCGTTTCTTCCATGGCATCCGTTCCGTGCAGGACGACGATGCCGTCGACTTCGCCATCCTTCAGGTCGGAACCGACGGCATCGCTGATGCGCTGCATGTCGGAAAGGGTGAGGCTTGCGGAATCCTTCGCCATCAGATCAACCGGGCGAAGCTCCGCTTCAAGGCCTGGCACGAATTCCAGCAGATCCTCACCGGACAGGACCGGCATGCTCGCTCCGTCTTCCCCACGCTTGCTGGCGATGGTGCCGCCAGTGGCGATCACCGCTATGGAAGGCTTTGCAAGCGTCATATTTCCGAATCCTCTCACTTACCGGGAATGCTGGCCTCTACAGCACGTTCGGCAGCAAGTCGATGGATGCGTTCACGCATCATATACCAGCCAAGGATGAGGGCAGGGCCGATGATCGCCAGCGAAGCAATCGTCCAGGTGCCGACCGGATAGTCGAGCGCCATCAGGACAAGTACGCCGAGCAGGAATGCAAGTGTGAGGATGCCGGTATAGGGCGCACCGAACATGCGGAAATCCGGGCGTACGATCTCGCCGCGACGCGCCAGATGCCACAGTTTCAGCTGGCAAAGGACAATGACGCCCCAAGCCGTGATGATGCCAAGCGCAGAGAGATTGAGTGCGATTTCAAAGGCTGCCGCAGGCACGACAGCATTAAGCACAACGCCGATGACAGTGACGACGGCGGTAACCGCAATGCCCATATAGGGTACACCGTTCTTGTTCATTTTCGCCAGAGCTGCGGGAGCCGAGCCGGATGTCGCCATGGAATGCAGGATGCGCCCGGTGGAATAGAGCCCGGCATTCAACGACGACAGAACCGCAGTCAGGACGACAAGGTTCATGATGATATCCGCTCCCTCAATACCGATCTGGCTGAAGAAGGTCACAAACGGGCTCTCGCCAGCGGAATAGGCGGTGTAGGGGAGAAGCAGCGAGAGCAGCAGAACCGATCCCACATAAAAGACGAGAAGGCGGAAGACCACGGTGCGGATTGCGCGGGGCATGACCTTGCGCGGGTCTTCGGTTTCGCCTGCCGTAGTGCCCAGCAACTCGATGGATGCATAGGCAAAAACCACACCCTGTATGATGATGAAAGCAGGCAATATGCCGTTCGGGAACCAGCCTCCGCTATCGGTGATGAGGCTGAAACCGGGCGCATGGCCATCAATCGGCGTGCCGGAAACAACAAAATAGATGCCGACAGCCAGAAACGTCACGAGTGCGAGTACCTTGACGAGGCTGAACCAGAATTCCAGTTCGCCGAACACTTTGACCGACAAAAGGTTCATCGACAGCACGATAACAAGGGCTGTCAGGGCGAATACCCATTGGTCGATACCTTGCAGCCACGGAACATAATGCTTGAAGAAATTCATGTAGAGCGCAACTGCCGTCACGTCCGCCACCGATGTCATGGCCCAGTTGAGCCAGTACATCCAGCCTGCCACGAAAGCCAGCTTTTCGCCGTAGAACTCGCGGGCATAGGAGACGAAGGAACCGGAGCTGGGGCGGTGCATGATCAGCTCACCCAAGGCGCGCAGAACCAGAAACGCAAAGAAGCCGCACAGAGCATATACGAAGACCAGAGCCGGGCCAGCCATAGCCAGACGTCCGCCCGCACCGAGGAAAAGGCCCGTCCCGATCGCGCCGCCAATGGCGATCATCTGAATCTGCCTCGGCTTCAGGGCCTTGTGATAGCCGCGATCCTCTTCAATGAACACTTCACGTTCAGCCGGTGTGGCTTTGATGGTTTCAATCGACATTGCTCCTCCCTGAGAGCGCGTTTTCGACAGGAGACCCTTCCGACGTGAAACGCCAATTAGGGCACACCACTATCCATTCAATGAGGGTATGAAATTCATCCCCATTTTGTGGGTGTTCTGTAAAGCTGCATGACAGATTTTGGAGGTGGTTTTAACGCATATCGAAGAAGGCGCGTCAAGTATTCGGCATTAAATGAGAAGCTTCACACTCAATTCCGGAATAGATGGGCAGGGAAAAAATCAGCAGGAAGAAAGTGTTATCGACTTGTGCTTATCTGGCATAAAAATGCCGCGCCATGCCGGATCGGCACGAATAATCCGCGCGAATCCTGCCGGACAGGCATGGGAAGCAATATTGCGGCGTCAGACTTCATCTTTGCCAATGATCGTCGTCACAGCCGTCTTGACCTTGCTCAGATGTGCTTCCATCGCAGCGCAGGCATCTGCTTCCGATCCTGCCTCAATGGCCTCGACAATACGGCGATGCTCGACATTTGACGCTTCACGGCGACCAGACATCAGATTGACGAGTTCGGATTGCTGGATCAGTGCTTCGCGGGCATCGGCGACGATTTTGGAGAAAACTGTGTTTTCCGAAGCTTCGGCAATGGCGCAGTGAAACTCTGAATCGAGCAACTCCCATTTATGGGGATCTGTCTGCCGGTCCATCTTGTCGCAAAGTTCAAGCAGGTGGGCGAGTTGCCTGGCGCTGCGGCGTAGTGCTGCCCAGCCTGCCGCCGGTACTTCGATGAAGGGGCGGGCTTCGATAAGGTCACGCGCCGAGTAGCCGTCGTAATTCAGTTCACTCGCAGGGGAAGCATTCAGGATATAAGTGCCGCTGCCTGTGCGGGTCTGAGTGAGACCCAGCGTCTGTAGCGACCGCAGCGCCTCACGCACGATCGGGCGGCTGACGCCGAACCGACCGGCGAGTTGAGCTTCGGAGGGCAGGCGGGTCCCGACAGCAAGACGGCCGGAGGTGATGGCCGAGCGAATATCGTCGAATACGACTTCCGCCGCATTCTTTCGGGTGATCGGATGCGTGTCCGATAGCCAGTCGGCCAATTCGCTCATGTCTGAGCCTCCCTCCATTGCCTCGCTTTTATGATGGAGCTAGGCAATTTTTAGAAGGATATCAATCCCAAACCGGTTCATAAAGATCATATCGGCAGATACGAAAAGCCCTGCAATCCGGCTGGATCGCAGGGCTGACTTGTCGAAACCGTCAGGCGGCTGTGTTCAACTTGTTGGCTGACAGGATACTGATGAATGCCGCACCATAAGCCGTGAGCGGCGCCATCTTGGCAAGTGCGCTTGCAATGGCGTCATGGCGGCTCAATTCCTCCTCGGAATCGTGGCGGAAGGATACGCAAACAGTTTCGCCATCTTCACCGATGAATTCTACCTGATAGGAATTTTCTTCGCCGCATCTTTTGACCAGAGCATCGACAATTTGCATGCAATCATTCTCCTTCCGAGCCGCATGAACGCGCCGGAACAGATATGGTTCCATATAATTTGATCTTTCTGTTCGACCCCGGTTCCCGGCTTGACGGACGGGATGCTGCCGTCGCGCATGCAATGAAGAAATCCGGGAGGAAATCTGGTCGAGACTGCCGGCCGTGTCGGCGTTGACCGTCAACTTCGGACATGTATGATAGTTGTTGCGGCGACGTACCTGGGAGGGGACGCTGCTTTCCATCCATAAGGATAACCGTTGACGAGGGCTGACGCCCGCAAGCCGAACGGTCGAATTTTGCCCTATCCCGTCCGAATGGAGATTTTCGTGAAAAGACTTCTGATTACCGGTGCTGCGGGTGGACTGGGGCGCGTGATGCGCGAAAAGCTGGTCGGACAGGCCGAGCTGTTGCGCCTTTCCGATGTTGTCGATATGGGGGAAGCCAAGCCCCATGAAGAACTTGTTCAATGCGACCTTGGCGATCTGGATGCGGTCACGCGCCTTGTCGAGGGCTGTGACGGCATTTTGCATCTTGGCGGCATTTCCACCGAGGCGTCTTTCAGCAAGATACTCAACGCGAATATCGTCGGGATGTACAATCTCTACGAGGCAGCGCGGACGCATGGCCATCCGCGCATCATTTTCGCCAGTTCCAATCACACGATCGGTTTCTATCGACAGAACGAATATATCGACGCAAAGGCGCCAACGCGGCCGGACGGGCTATATGGCGTTTCAAAATGCTTTGGCGAGTCCATCGCCAGCCTGTATCACGACAAATTCGGGCAGGAGACCGCAATCGTTCGCATTGGATCGTGCTTCGAAGAGCCGCGCAATCATCGCATGCTCTCCACCTGGATGTCCCATGACGATTTTGCCAGCCTGATCGAATGCGTTTTCCGGGCACCGATGATGGGATGCCCCGTCATCTGGGGTGTTTCGAATAATGACTCGATGTGGTGGGATAATAGCCGTGCCGGTTTTCTCGGCTGGCATCCAAAGGACAACGCCGAACGTTTCCGTGCCGCGCTTGAGAAGACGACACCGCGACCAGCACCCGATTCTGCGCTCGCAGTCTATCAGGGCGGTACATTTGTCGATGAACCGATCCATCAGGACGATTGATCGGCTCTTCCGTGTACAGATGGAAGCCTTGCAAGGGCAGGGCTTCTCCAGTTTGATAATATTTTGAAGCGCATATTTTGCTTTACGTACCTCAAAACGAAAGCTAAGCTTTTCATCGTGACGCTTTGGGAGGAGTTCACGTGCAGTCAGAAGCATCGAGACAGAGCACATTTAAGAAGCGCCAATTGCGGCAGTTTGCCGTGGACGGTTGCCTATGAGTGCGCCGGAAAAAGATGACGGTCTTGCGCTGCTGGAGGCTGTGTCGCTTTCCAAATCTTTCGGTCCTGTCCAGGTTCTGAAAAATATTGATCTGCGTATTTTCGGCGGCGAAGTTCATGCGATCATCGGTGAAAACGGTGCCGGAAAATCAACGCTGATGAAGCTGCTTGCAGGCAATGAACGCCCGACGAGCGGGGAAATCCGCATTGACGGCAAACCTGTGTCCTTCTCGGGGCCGGTGGAAGCCGAAGCGCAGGGCATTGTGCTGGTGCATCAGGAAATTCTGCTGGCGCCTGATCTGACCGTCGCGCAGAACATCTATCTTGGTCGCGAGCTCAACCGTGGGCTGGTTGTCGATGACAAGTCGATGCGGGAAGGTGCACGCAAGGCTATCCGTGATCTTGGTGCGGATATCGATCCGGATGCGGTTGTGGGTTCCCTGTCGATTGCACAGCGCCAGCTGGTCCAGATCGCCCGCGTGCTGCTGGTGCCGCATCGTGTGGTAATTTTCGACGAGCCGACCGCTTCGCTGACACCGTTCGAGACGGAGGCGCTGCTGAAAGTCATTCGCGATATTCGCGCGAAGGGCGTCGCTGTTCTCTACATTTCGCACCGCCTGCCGGAAGTGAAGGAAATATCCGATCGCGTGACCGTGCTTCGCGACGGCAAGCTCGTTTCAGCGCATCTGTCTTCTGAATTGCAGCCTGCCGATATGGCGCGCCTGATGGTCGGTCGTGACGTTTCAAAGCTTTATCCTGACCGCGCAAGCCAGCATGACAACGCTGCCATTCTTGAAATCGAGAACTTCAGCGTGCCGGGCTATGTGCGAAATGCGAGCTTCCGTCTGAACCGGGGCGAGATACTCGGCTTTGCCGGTCTGGTCGGTGCTGGGCGCACGGAATTGATGGAGGGCATCGTCGGGCTGCGCCCTGGCAGAGGTAACGCGCGCCACAATGGCAAGCCGGTGCATTTCCGCAATGCGCATGAAAGCCAGAAGGCGGGGATCGTCTATCTCAGCGAAGACCGGAAGGGTAAAGGGCTGCTTCTGTCCAAGGATATGGGTGTCAATCTCACACTTGCTTCCTTGAAGAAATTCGTGAGCGGTTTGCAGATCGACCGCAACCGGGAACGCACTGCGCTCGACGATGCGATCCGCGCGTTCGATATCCGCACTGGCCGCAAGGACATTCTGGCGGGTCAGCTTTCGGGCGGCAACCAGCAGAAGCTTTTGCTTGCCAAGATGATGATGCTCGATCCGTCCATCGTCATCATCGATGAACCGACACGCGGCATTGATGTCGGCACGAAGGAGCAGATCTATCAGTTTATCGCCAATCTGGCCGATGAGGGGAAATCGATCATCGTCGTTTCGTCGGAAATGCCGGAACTTATCGGTATCTGCGACCGCATCGTTGTGATGCGGGAAGGGCGGATTGCCGGTGAGGTGACAGGCGACCGTATGACGGAACATGACATCGTCGTGCTTGCAACCGGCGTTGAAGCTGAAAATGCCGCATAAAAACAATAAAGTGGGAAGTAGATGACACAGGTTGCGACCGATAAAAGCTCAGTGCCGAGAACGTCCAGGGATTGGGACCTGCGGGCAATTGCCCCGTTCATTGCGCTCGCCTTGCTGCTTGTTCTGGGCGCCATTGCCAGCCCGAACTTCATCAGTATCGACAATCTTCTCAATGTCGCAACGCGCAGCGCTTTCATTGCCATTATCGCGCTTGGCGCTACCTATGTGATCTCGTCCGGCGGGCTCGACCTGTCCGTGGGCGCAATGGTGGCATTCGTTGCCAGCATCATGATCCTGTTCATGAATAGCGGAGTGATTGCCGATCCGGTGATGATGCTGATTGCCGCCGTGATGCTGGCGCTGATCGTCGGTGCCGCCTGCGGCCTTTTGAACGGGCTGATAACGACGGTGGGCGGCATAGAACCCTTCATCGCAACGCTCGGCACGATGGGTATCTATAGGGGCCTGACGACCTGGCTGTCTCAGGGCGGCGCGATCACCCTGCGTAATTCCGAAATTCAGGCCATGTACCGTCCCGTCTATTACGGACACATAGCTGGTATTCCGATACCGGTTATTTTCATCTTTGCGACGGCGGCGCTTGCGGCATTCGTCCTTTATCGGACACGCTATGGCCGCCATGTCATCGCAGTCGGATCGAATGAGGACGTGGCGCGCTATTCCGGCATTTCAGTCAAGAAAGTGCGCACTGTCGCCTTTATCATTCAGGGCCTTTGCGTCGCTGTGGCTGTGCTTCTTTATGTGCCGCGTCTGGGGTCTACGTCGGCCACGACCGGCCTGATGTGGGAATTGCAGGCGATCACCGCCGTCGTTGTTGGCGGCACGGCGCTGCGGGGTGGCGTGGGGCGTATATGGGGCACGATCTGCGGCGCGTTCATTCTGGAGATCATCGGCAACATCATGATCCTGTCGAACTTCGTCAGCGAGTATCTGCTGGGAGCCATTCAGGGTGCGATTATCATTATCGCCATGCTTGTGCAGCGTTCGCTGTCGCGGCGGTAATCAGGGTTTTGGCGGGATTGGTGGGGCGATTCCAGCCAGAGAGGAATGAGAGCCCCGCATTTACTGGGAGGAAGACTATGCGAGGGAATTTGATGAAGCTTGCTTTCGCCGCTTTGACGGCGGGCGCGCTTGCCTTTGGCAGCGCAGCAAGCGCACAGGACAAGAAAGTGACAATCGGTGTGTCGATCCCGGCTGCCGATCACGGCTGGACGGCCGGCGTCGTCTATCACGCCGAGCGTGTGGCGAAGCTTCTGATGGAAGAGCATCCGGGCCTCAACGTCATCGTCAAGACGTCGCCCGATGCCGCATCGCAGGCCAATGCGTTGCAGGATCTGGCCGTACAGGGCCTCGACGGGCTGGTCGTTCTGCCGACCGATCCTGATCCACTTGTCAACGCTATCAAGGAAATCAAGGACAAGGGAACCTTTGTCGCTCTGGTTGACCGCGCGCCGAGCAGCAACGACAATTCCATCCGCGATCTCTACGTGGCCGGCAACAACCCGGCACTCGGACAGGTGGCAGGCGAATATATCAAGAAGACCACTCCCGATGCGCAGGTCGTCGTCATTCGCGGTCTGCCGATCCCGATCGATCAGCAGCGTCAGGATGGTTTCGACAAGGGCATTGAAGGCTCCAACGTGAAGGTTCTGGACCGCCAATATGGCAACTGGAACCGCGACGATGCCTTCCGCGTCATGCAGGACTTCATGACTAAATATCCGAAGATCGATGTGGTCTGGGCGCAGGATGACGACATGCTTGTCGGCGTTCTTGAAGCCATCAAGCAGGCGAACCGCTCCGACATTCAATATGTCGTGGGCGGGGCAGGTTCCAAGGATATGATCAAGAAGGTGATGGACGGCGACAAGCTTGTGCCGGTCGATGTTCTCTATCCGCCAGCGATGGTTTCGACCGCAATGGAACTCGCCGCCGGTCATTTTTATGACCAGATTCCGGTGAGCGGCAGCTATATCCTCGATGCAACGCTCGTCACCAAGGACAATGCCAAGGACTTTTATTTCCCGGATTCGCCGTTCTGATCACGGCCCGGCGCGTCTCGTCAGAGGCGCGCCTTATTTCATTCTGGAGGAGTTTCGATGAAGACGATCAAGGGGCCGGGGATTTTTCTTGGGCAGTTCGCAGGCGATGAAGCGCCGTTCAACACATGGGATGGCATCACCAAATGGGCTGCCGAAAAAGGCTATGCCGGGGTGCAGGTCCCTACATGGGCGAGCCAGCTGATCGATCTGAAAAAGGCTTCTGAATCCAAGGATTATTGCGACGAATTCGCCGGTGTGGCGCGCCAGAACGGTGTCGAAGTCACGGAGCTTTCAACCCATTTGCAGGGACAGCTCGTGGCGGTGCACCCGGCCTATGACGAAGCGTTTGACGGTTTTGCGGTGCCGGAAGTGCGCGGCAACCCAAAAGCGCGCCAGCAATGGGCGGTCGAGCAGGTAAAGATGGCGATCCGCGCCTCGCGCAATTTTGGCATTGGCGCGCATGCGACCTTTTCCGGTGCACTGGCATGGCCGTTCATCTATCCATGGCCGCAGCGTCCCGCCGGTCTGGTCGAAACCGCGTTTGAGGAACTCGCCCGCCGCTGGAAGCCGATCCTCGATCATGCTGACGAGCATGGCGTCGATATATGCTATGAAATCCATCCGGGCGAGGACCTGCACGATGGCGCGACATTCGAGATGTTTCTGGAGCAGGTCAAAAACCATCCGCGGGCCAATATGCTCTACGACCCGTCGCATTATGTCCTGCAGTGTCTCGATTATCTCGACAATATCGACATCTACAAGGACCGCATCAAGATGTTCCACGTCAAGGATGCGGAGTTCAATCCGACCGGGCGGCAGGGCGTCTATGGCGGCTATCAGGGTTGGGTCAATCGCGCGGGCCGCTTCCGTTCGCTGGGCGACGGTCAAGTGGATTTCGGCGCGGTGTTTTCCAAGATGGCAGCGAATGATTTTGACGGCTGGGCCGTGGTCGAATGGGAATGTGCGCTGAAGCACCCGGAAGACGGTGCGCGTGAAGGCGCGGAGTTTGTCAAGGCGCATATCATCCGCGTCACCGACAAGGCGTTCGATGATTTCGCTTCCGGCGGCACCGATGACGCCGCCAATCGACGTATGCTGGGATTATGAGGACGCAATGACCATAGAAGCAAAGACCACGGAAACAGCCGCTCCCCGCATCCGCCTTGGTATGGTGGGCGGTGGAGCGGGGGCGTTTATCGGCGGGGTGCACCGCATGGCGGCGCGGCTCGACAACCGGTTCGAACTGGTGGCTGGCGCCTTGTCGTCATCTGCGGAAAAGGCGCAAGCCTCGGGGCGAGAATTGGGGCTGGCCGAAGACCGCATCTATTCCAGCTACAAGGACATGGCCATTCGTGAGGCGCGGCTGAAAAACGGCATCGAAGCCGTTTCCATCGTAACGCCGAACCACGTTCATTATGAAGCCGCCAAGGAGTTTCTGCGGCGCGGCATCCATGTCATCTGCGACAAGCCGCTGACCTCGACGCTTGCCGATGCGAAGAAATTGAAGAAGGTCGCTGATGAAAGCGGCGCTTTGTTCGTTCTGACGCATAATTACACCGGCTATCCGATGGTGCGGCAGGCGCGCGAGATGGTCGCCAATGGCGAGCTTGGGGATTTGCGCGTCGTACAGGTGGAATATGCGCAGGACTGGCTCACCGAAGCGGTGGAAGCGACCGGCGCGAAGGGCGCTGTCTGGCGCACCGATCCGGCGCAATCGGGATTGGGCGGCGCAACCGGTGATATCGGCACCCACGCCTTCAATCTCACCTCTTTCGTAACCGGCCTGACGCTCGACAGCCTTGCCGCCGATCTCGACAGTTTTGTCGAGGGACGTCGCTTGGACGACAATGCGCATGTGATGCTGCGTTTTGAAGGCGGCGCGAAGGGGATGCTCTGGTGCAGCCAGGTTGCGCCCGGCAATGAAAATGCGCTGCGCCTGCGCATCTATGGCACAAAGGGCGGCATTGAATGGGCGCAGGAAGACCCGAACTATCTCTGGTTCACGCCTTTTGGCGAGCAGAAGCGGCTCATCACGCGGGGCGGTGCCGGTGTCGGCTCTGCGAGCGCCCGCGTGACCCGCGTACCGGCGGGACACCCGGAGGGCTATCTGGAAGCTTTTGCCACGATTTATTCGGAAGCCGCCAATGCCATAGAGGCCCATCGCAACGGCAAAAAGCCGGATAAAGCAGTGGTCTATCCGACTGTCGATGACGGCTTGAAGGGCGTTGCTTTCATCGATGCCTGCGTGCGCTCGTCACAGAAAAACGGTGGCTGGGTCAAGCTTTAAAGAGGAAAGGGCGCCGCTGGCGCCCTTTTTGTTTCAGCGGGTTCAAACGTAGCGATTGACGATGTTTTCCAGATATTCCTGACGACCGGATTTCGGCTGCGGATTGATATCCTTCGCCTCGACTTCAGCGGTGATCTGGTCCAGCGAAAGGCCGGTCAGAAGCTTTTTGCCGAAATCGCCGTTCCAGCCTGCATAACGCGCATCGAGCGGCTTGGACAATGCGCCGTCTTCAAGCATTCCGGCGGCTGCTTTCAGCCCGCGTGCGCAGCAATCCATCCCGCCGATATGGCCGATCAGCAGATCCTGCGGATCGAGTGACTGGCGGCGCAGCTTGGCGTCGAAATTCGTGCCGCCGGTCGTGAAGCCGCCTGCAAGCAGAACCTGATAATAGGCGAGCGCCATTTCCGGCACATTATTCGGGAACTGGTCCGTATCCCAGCCCGACTGGTAGTCATTGCGGTTCATGTCGATGGAACCGAAAATGCCAAGCGCACGGGCAAGCGCCAGTTCGTGCTCGAACGAGTGACCGGCCAGAATAGCGTGGCCCTGCTCGATATTGACCTTCACTTCGTTTTCAAGACCATAGCGCTTGAGGAAGCCGTAGACCGTCGCGACGTCGTAATCATATTGATGCTTGGTCGGCTCCTGCGGCTTCGGTTCGATCAGGATCGTGCCCTTGAAGCCGATCTTGTGCTTGTAGTCGACCACCAGATTGAGGAACCGGCCCATATGGTCGAGTTCACGTCCAAGATCGGTGTTGAGCAGCGTTTCATAGCCCTCGCGACCGCCCCACAGCACATAGTTCTCACCCCCGAGCCGCTTGGTGGCATCGATGCAGCTTTTCACCGTCGCGGCGGCAAAAGCGAACACGTCCGGATCGGGATTGGTGGCCGCGCCCGCCATATAGCGGCGGTTGGAGAAGAGGTTCGCCGTGCCCCAGAGAAGCTTTACGCCGGTTTCGGCCTGCTTCTTCTCGAAAATATCGACGATTTCGTTGAGATAGCGCGTATTTTCCGCAAAGTTGCGCCCCTCTGGCCGCACATCGGCATCGTGGAAGCAATAATAGGGCGCACCGAGTAGCGAGAAGAACTCGAAAGCCACGTCGGCCTTGAGCTTTGCCGCGTCCATCTCGCTGGAATACCATGGGCGGTCGAAGGTGCGCCCGCCGAACGGGTCGCCGCCCTCCCAGGCAAAACTGTGCCAGTAGGCTACCGCAAAGCGCAGATGGTCTTCCATGCGCTTGCCCAGCACGATTTCATCCGGATTATAGTGACGGAATGCCAGCGGATTGTCGCTGTCCGGCCCCTCATATTCAACCTTTTGAATGTCGCCGAAAAATCCGGTGCTCATTATGTCCTCCCGTTCGAATGTCGTCGTGTCTGATTGTTTGCGGCAGCGTCACTAACCGGCGAGGGCGTGAAGTGCCGGATAAAGGGCGTGATAACGCTGATAGGCTTCCTCATAGGCCGGGAGCAGGGTGGCTTCCGGCTCTATCGTGCGTTCCGTGCGTGGCGGCGTGCAGACGGCAAATGGATCGGCGCTGGTGGTCGCAATGAGACCCAGTCGCGCGGCACCATAAGCGCCGCCGAAGTCGCCTTCTTCCGGCAATGCAATCGGCACGTTCAAGGCCGTCGCGATGGCCTTCAGCCAATAGGTGGAGCGCGAGCCGCCGCCGACAGCGGTAAGCGACTTGATATCCGTGCCAGCCGATTGCAGCGCGGCGAGATTGTCGCGGATAGCGAAGGCGACGCCTTCCAATACGGCTTGCGTCAATGCGCGCTGATCGGATTCATGCTCCAGACCTGAAAACACGCCGCGTATCTTCGCATCGTTATACGGAGTGCGTTCGCCGGAGAGATAAGGCAGGAATGTCGCGCTGCCCGGCGCATTCAGCGTGTCGCCAAGTGCCTTATCGAGTTCATGCGCCGTTTTGCCGACAAGCCGCGCATACCAGTCGAGCGCGCTTGCCGCTGACAGGATGACGCCCATCTGGTGCCACGTGTCGGGCAGGGCGTGGCAGAAGGCATGAACCGCGCTTTCAGGCTTTGGCTGATAGGCGCCGTTTGCCGCGAAGAGGACGCCCGAAGTGCCAAGCGAAACGAAGGCATGACCGGGCCTGACCGTGCCCATGCCGCAGGCAGACGCTGCGTTGTCGCCAGCGCCGCCCGCCACGACCGGCTGACCGGCAATGCCCCATTCGGCGGCAAGTTCGGCCCGCAGCCGTCCGGTTGCGTCCGTGCCTTCGGCAAGGCGCGGCATCTGGCTTTTGTCAAGGCCGGTCTTGTCCAGAAGGGCGTTGGACCAGCGGCGCGCCCCAGTATCGAGCCAGCTCGTACCTGCCGAATCCGACATATCGGAGACATATTCGCCGGTCAGCCACAGGCGCAGATAGTCCTTCGGCAGCAGCACCTTGCGGATGCGCGTAAAAATCTCCGGTTCGTTCTTGGCAACCCAGACCAGTTTCGGGGCGGTAAAGCCGGGAAAGACGATATTGCCGGTGATGGCGCGAAAGGCCGGATCGGCATCGAGTTCGGCCGCTTCGCGATAGCTGCGCGTATCGTTCCAGAGGATGCAGGGGCGCAGCACCTGATCCTGTTCGTCCAGCAGGGTAGCGCCGTGCATCTGCCCGGAAAGGCCGATACCGGCAATCGCCGAAAATTCTTTCGGATGGGCCGCGCGCAGGCCATCGATTGCAGTGCGGCAGGCTTTGATCCACTGGGCCGGGTCCTGTTCGCTCCAGCCCGGATGGGGGCGCGAAACGTCCAGTTCGCCGTGGGCCGAACCAACCACCGTCTGCCCGTCATCGATCAGCAGCGCCTTGACACCGGATGTTCCTAGATCGATCCCGAGATACATATTTGCTCCTGTTGGAAAGGCCCTGTTGGAAAGGCATTGCCGCGCGCGTCAGTCGAAATGCGGCAGGTTGTCCTTGAGAAAAATTTCGATGCGGATGTGTTCCTGCCCCGGCACGATCGCCAGACGATCCGCGGAGGCTTTCAGCACCCGGATGGCGCTGCGGATTTCATGGCCCGCATCCTGCGCCAGCACCGCATGGATGATGCCGTCGGAAAGCGCTTTCGAGGTCAGGCTGTCGCGTTCATGGGCGATGACGAGCGGGCGATTGGATGCGTGTTTTGCGAGTGCCTTCACCAGGCCGCTATTGCCCGCGCCGAGGCTGTAAATCCCGGCAATGTCGCTGCGCTCCTCAAGCAGTCTGCCGACAAGTTTTTCCACACGCGGGCCTTCATCGAAACCTTCCAGCACCGGCAATATCTCGCGGCCCGGAAAGTCTCCCTGCATCGCTGCCGTAAAACCGTCGAAACGTTCCTGATGATCGCGAACCTTCAACGAACCGGCGACGACTGCAAGAGCCCCCTCCGTTCCATTGGCGAAAAGCCCCAGAAGCCGCGCTGCCGTGCGCCCCGCCGCGCCATTGTCGACGCCGACATAATGCGTTCGGGTGGATTGTCCGAGATCGGAAACAAGCGTGACGGCGTGGATGCCCTGTTCGCTCAACCGGGCGCAGGCTTCGCGCACGGGATCGGTATCGACCGCCACGAAGGCAACGCCGTCAGGCCTGCGCATGGCGCATTCGTCCAGCGCCGCGACGAGTGCCGCCTCATCGAAAGCGGGGACAAGCACGACATTGACCCGGACCCGCTCGGCCAATGCCCGCTCGGTCGCAGCTTGCAGTTCCGCGCGCAGGCTCAGCATGAAGGTATTTTCATTGTCCGGCAAAATAAAATCGAACTGGTAAAGCTTGCCGCGTGCGAGGTTGGCAGCGCCCACATCGCGCACATAGCCGAGCGTGTTCATCGCATCCATAACCCGGTCGCGTGTCTTTGCTCTCACACCCGGACGCTCGTTCAGCACACGGTCGACCGTGGCAAGACTGACGCCCGCTGTTCTGGCTATATCATGGACTGTAGGTTTCATCCTCGCTCCTTGATGCGGACCATAAGATCAAAAATGAGGTACGTAAATCAAAAAATCCTTGCTATTCATTTTTCTTCACGTATCAATGGTTGCCGAGGATGGGGCAGTGTGTCTTTTGCGCGCTGTCCTGATGGAGTGATCTTGGCGCAAGGCGCCTTTGGGAGGATCAGCCATTCAAGGAATAAGCAGCTCCGAAGGGGCTGTCTTGTCGTGCGAACTCCGGGGGCGGAACACGTTCGGGGGCGCGGTTTGGTATCAGCCGGTAGCAAGCCGGTGTTGTTTGGAGGAGATTTGCATGAAACGTCGTAATTTTCTGACCGGCGCGCTGGTTGCTGCAGCTTTGGGCATTGGCGCCATGGTGTCCACGCCGGTCTATGCTTCGCCGGAAAATCCGGTCATCGGCTTTTCCATCGACGATCTTCGCGTCGAGCGCTGGGCGCGTGACCGCGATTATTTCATTGAGGCTGCCGAAAAGCTGGGCGCCAAGGTCAATGTGCAGTCGGCTGACGGTAACGAGGAAAAACAGGTCAAGCAGGTTGAAAACCTGATTGCGCAGGGCGTTGACGCCATCGTCATCGTGCCGATGAACTCCAAGGTTTTCGACGCGGTTGTGGCCGATGCCAAGGCATCCGGGATCAAGGTTCTGTCCTATGATCGCCTGATCCTCAATGCGGATGTCGATGCCTATATTTCGTTCGACAATGAGCGTGTTGGTTTCATGCAGGCGGAAGCCGTCTTGAAGGCCAAGCCGGAAGGCAATTATTATCTCCTCGGCGGCTCGCCTACGGATAACAACGCCAAGCTTCTCCGCGCCGGTCAGGAAAAGGCCCTCAAGGAAGCCATCGATTCCGGCAAGGTGAAGGTCATTGGCTCGCAATGGGTCAAGGAATGGAGCCCAACCGAAGCGCTCTCCATCATGGAAAACGCCCTGACGGCAGCGCAAAACAAGATCGATGCGGTTGTCGCTTCAAACGACGGTACTGCCGGTGGCGCTATTCAGGCTCTGGCCGCACAGGGACTGGCGGGAAAGACTGCTGTTTCCGGACAGGACAGCGACCTTGCTGCCGTCAAGCGCCTGATCGACGGCACGCAGACCGTAACCGTCTACAAGCCGCTGAAACTCATCGCCTCGGAAGCGGCAAAACTGACCGTCCAGATGGTCAAGGGCGAGACGCCGCAATTCAATGCCAAGCTCGACAATGGCGGCAAGCAGGTTGACACGCTTCTGCTGACTCCGACCGCCGTGACCAAGGACAATGTCGACATATACGTTCAGGATGGCTTCTATACCAAGGAGCAGATTTACGGGAAGTAAGCCTTTCCGGCAATTTAGCCCCGTACGAATGGTGAGGCCGGAAGTCTGGAAATCATGATCCGGCTCCGGCCTCACAGAAACTGTCTGTGACAGCGTTGTCGGGAACTTTCTGCCATATCCGGCTCCGTGCAACACATTCTGATGCACTACTGCAAGGTCGTATACGATGTCCGAATATCTTTTAGAGATGCGCAATATCGGTAAGGACTTCAACGGCGTGAAAGCGCTTGACGGTATTTACCTGAAAGTGCGCGCGGGCGAGTGTGTCGGCCTTTGCGGCGAGAATGGCGCTGGCAAATCCACGCTGATGAAAGTGCTGTCCGGCGTTTATCCCCATGGCACCTGGAGCGGGGAAATTTTCTGGGAAGGCCAGGAACTCAAGGCCACAGGCATCCGCGACACGGAAGCCGCGGGTATTGTCATCATCCATCAGGAACTCATGATGGTGCCGCATCTTTCGGTTGCGGAAAATATCTTTCTGGGATCGGAACCGACAAGCGGCGGCTTCATCGATTATGACCAGATGAATGCGCGCGCGACAGAACTTCTGGCGCGGCTCAATATCCACGACATTAATGTTGCGCTTCCAGTTTACCATTATCCGGGCGGCAAGCAGCAACTGATCGAGATCGCAAAGGCGATAAACAAGAATGCAAAGCTGCTCATTCTGGATGAGCCGACTTCGGCGCTGACCGCATCCGAAACACGCGTTCTTCTCGATCTCATCAAGGATTTCAAGGCGCAAGGCATGGCCTGCGTCTACATCTCCCACAAGCTGGATGAAGTGGCCGAAATTTCCGATACGGTGACGGTCATTCGCGACGGAACGCATATCGCCACCAAGCCGATGGTGGAACTTACCACGCCAGCCATCATCACCATGATGGTGGGCCGCGAGATGAAAAACCTGTTTCCGCGTGAGCCGCACGATATTGGTGAGGTCATTTTCGAGGCGCGGAACATCAACTGCTGGGATATGACCAATCCAGATCGCAAGGTAGTTGACGATGTTTCGTTTGCGCTTCGACGCGGGGAAATCCTCGGTATTGCCGGGCTTGTGGGCGCGGGGCGGACCGAACTGGTGTCCAGCCTGTTCGGCGTCTGGCCGGGAGCGCATGAGGGGCAGGTCTTTCTGGAAGGCAGGGAACTGAAGATCCGTACGCCCCGCGATGCGGTTCGACAAGGCATCTGCATGGTGCCGGAGGACCGAAAGAAGGACGGCATCCTGCCCATCATGCCGGTCGGCTATAATATGACGGTCTCGGTGCTGGACCGCTTTTCCCTGCGCGGATTGCTCAACAAGGAAGCGGAGCTGGCCACGATCCAGCGCGAAATTCTGCGCCTTAAGGTGAAAACCGCTGATCCAATGCTGGAAATTGCGTCCCTGTCCGGTGGAAACCAGCAGAAAGCTGTGCTTTCAAAGATGATGCTGCCAGACCCCAAAGTACTTATTCTCGATGAGCCGACGCGGGGCGTCGATGTTGGCGCGAAATATGAAATCTACAAACTGATCTTCGCACTCGCCAAACAGGGGGTCGCGGTGCTGATGGTCTCTTCCGAAATGCCGGAAGTACTCGGCATCAGCGACCGTGTTCTCGTGATCGGCGAGGGCAGGCTGCGCGGTGATTTTCCTAATGAAAATCTCACCCAGGAGAAGGTGCTTGCCGCCGCAATCGGCAAGCCAATGACCGATGCGGCCTGATCCTCGATGAACTATTTGTTTTCACGCATTTTCCGAACGCAGGGTCGGTTCATATCCTTGCTGAAAATGCTCAAACCTGACCGGTGCATGATATGACATTGACGGGCAAAAGCCTTCGGAAGTTTCTGGCGGATTATAAGATCGTCGCGCTGCTGATCGTGGTCGCGCTCATCTGGGCGTTATTTGCAATCCTCACCTATGATCCCGAGATGGGGCGTTCGCAGTTCCTGACTGCGCGCAACTTCTCCAATCTCCTGCGCCAGATGGCCATTACGGGAATGCTCGCATCCGCGATGGTTTTTGTCATTGTGGCTGGTGAAATCGACCTTTCGGTCGGCGCGTTGTTAGGGCTTTTGGGCGGCATCGCCGCTGTTCTCGACGTGATCTATGGATGGCCCCTATGGGCGACAATCAGCACGGTACTGGTTCTCGGCGTGGCAATCGGCGCCTTCAATGGCTGGCTGACCGCCTATCTCGGCATACCGTCCTTCATCGTCACGCTCGGCGGACAGCTCGTCTTTCGCGGCATCGTGCTTGGCATCATGGGCGGCGTCACCATCGCGCCGATCTCGCCGGAGTTCAAATATATCGGGCAGGGCTATCTGCCGGGCTGGCTTGGCAATCTGTGTGCCATTGCGCTGTTCGGCGTGCTGATCCTGATGACGCTGCGCACGCGGGCCAGCAAGCGCAAGCACAATCTCCAGACGCTTTCGTCGGGTATGGAAGCCGCACGCCTTCTCGGTATCGGTATCCTGATCCTCGGTTTCATCCTGATCCTCAACAGTTATCAGGGCGTGCCGGTTCCGGTCCTGATCCTGCTGGTGATCCTTGGCGTCTTCACCGTTATCGCAAAACAAACTGTGTTCGGTCGCCACATCTATGCGGTTGGCTCCAATACGGAAGCAACCCGCTTTTCTGGCGTTAACGTCAATTTCGTCAAGATGGCGGTGTTCGCCTTGATGGGACTGATGGCGGCGGTGGCGGGGCTGACGACAACCTCGCGCCTCGCGGCTGGCACGCCATCGGCGGGCATGGGCGGTGAACTCGATGCCATTGCCTCGTGTTTCATCGGCGGCACCTCCATGCGCGGTGGCGTCGGCTCGGTGCTCGGTGCACTGGTCGGCGCGCTCATCATGTCGAGCCTCGACAATGGCATGTCCATGCTCGGAGTCGATACATTCTGGCAGCAGATCATCAAGGGCAGCATTCTCGTTCTGGCCGTCTATCTCGACATCGTGTCTTCAGGCACGCGGCGCGGATAAGTGCCGCCCTATATATTAGATAAATAAAATATATTGAGCCCTACCAATCAGCTGGCTAAACTGTGGCCATGACGATGCTCAAGGATATTGGCGGTCTGCTCGCTCTGACAGCCCGTCTTCTGGCTCGGTTCTGGCCCCAGTTGCTGCTTATCGGAACGCTGGGCTATATTGCGCGCGACCTGCTGCTCGATGCTGCGGTGAGTGCGGGCGGATATTTTCCGCTCGCCGGAATGGTCGTTCTTTCGCTGGTCGTGCTAGTCAAGCTGCTCGTGGTGGTGACGATGTTCGCCGCGCTGCGGCCCGGATTGCCTGCCCTTGCCACTTTGCGCCAAACCGCTACGGGAGGCGCGGGATCCTCGCCCGACAATCGCAGGGCTGACCGCATGCTGATGGTGACGGCGGCCGTCATCCTGCCGTTCTTCGCCTATTATGCTGCATGGGGCTTTCTTGGCGATACGGTTCGCGAATATTCGCGGCTTGCTTTCGAGCGCACTGCCTTTGGCGAGAAGATGCATATATTCGATCTTGTGCGCTCTGGTAGCCTGATCGCAGCAATTCTCGTCTGCTGGTTGATCCGCTGGATTGCCAAACGGACTAATGAAAAAGTTCATTCGCCATGGCTTCGGCTGCTCATCGTCGCTGCGGATGCAAGCTGGATATTCATCGGTCTGTTCGCACTCGACAAGTGGAAAGACGATCTGATCCGCTGGATCGGCGCTGGCTCTCTGCTCGACAGTTTCGATGTCGGTGCTGCATGGCTTTCGATGAGCGCTTACGCTGCCGAAAATTTCGTACCGGTAGAGTTCCAGCAACCGAGCTTTTGGGTGCAGGTGCAAAATCTGTTCTTCTATGCGCTCTTGCCGATGGTCTGGCTGGTAATGGCCGCTATAATCTATGGCTATGATCTGTCCGCCAAGAAAGCGCCTGTGCCGCCAGCCCCATCTCGCGGAACAACCTTCCGGAAGTGGCTGAGCGATTTCGCCGCGCATTATCTGGGCGGTTATCGCAGCCGTTACCGGCCTGTCTGGACCTGCCTGAAACTGGTCGCCGGGGCAGGACTTGGAACCCTGCTGTCATTTATCGTTCTTTATCGCGCGATAAGCTGGATCGGTGCGTGGATCTGGTACAGCACGACCCATTATCTCGGACCGTACGATATCGAAATCTGGCAGCGTATTGCCAATGTTCTGGTTATTTTTATTGGCAGCCCGTCGGAGCTTGATGGCGGCATTCTGCTTGATGCGATACGTATCGCGCTTCTGGCGGCGGTCCTCGAATATGCGTTGGTGAGCCAAAAGAACAGAGCTATTTCAGAACCAGATGCTCAGGCTGTTTCCCAAGCATCGTAAGCAATAGCGAAAGCTCTCCGGCATTTGCAGGAACAAGGAAGCTCTCGACAAGGCGAACTGGGCCGCTGCCGTTCTCATTGGCGAGATCGTAACATTTCAGCTTGTCGGCAGCTTCCGGCTTCAGCTTCCGGATGGTTTGCGTCGATACATACAAGGTCGACCAGCGGCGGTCTTCAGTGTCTGTCACGGTCATGAAACAGGGTATCAACCGTTTCAATTGATCGGCGTCCTGAATAGTCACTTCGACTTCAGCAAGCACAATGTTTGTCTCCGGCAATGTGCCCGGAAACCTGTCCAGTGCGACCAGTTTCCAGTTGCCGCCCCCATAAGCCCGCACATTGCCGCGGGGCACGACCATCGGCTCTTGCAGGGTCTGCTCGATCCATCGCAACAGACCACCGTCGGAACCAACGAAAGCCGCAAGGGGCAGAGCGATAATCAGAAGGGCAAGGCATATCCAGAACGGCTTCCGCTCACCAGATGAGGTCGTTTCGTTCATTGGCTGACCTCCAATTGCCAAGGCATGATGGTCCCCATACGTTTGATCGCGATTGACCGGCTGACATTGTCCTGTGCCGTTGCGCTCATACTGATCTGCATTTGTTCTGAAAGAGGTGTCATTGAAGATTCGGCAATCAGCAGCTTTCCGCCTGCGATCTGGTCAGGCGGCAATTCAAACACCATCAAGATTGGACGCGGTATCCCTGGTTCCAGCCGTTCGGAGCCCACTATGCCGGGTGCAAGCGTCGGACGGCTGCTCATGGCATAGCGGATACCATTTGGTCCAAGCCATTCGACCGACGCAAGCCCAAGGCTTTCGATCTTTGCTTTCGCTGCGGCCTCGATGACCAGCCATTCGCCGTCCGTATCATAAGTGCGGGTGCTTCCTGTGCCGGGCGTCGTCAGTTCACGGGCCCGATAGGAGTTCACGATGCCAACCACAAAACGGCTGGTTTCGACGGGCTTTCCCTGCTTTCCCTCAACGGTGACCGAGGAAAAGATATTGCTGTAATAAGGGGTGGAATGCTGCATGCCATAAAGCGCGGCAATCGCCACACACAGCATGACGGCGCTTTTGAGCCAGTCTATCATCCTTCGCCCCCGGCGGATGACATATCAACGGGCAATTGAATGACAGCGACCGGGTCCCGATCGAGCCATGTAGAGGCCCCATAGAGATTATCCCGCTTCTTGTAGATTTCGCTGCCGATGAGGAGTCGGACTTCCTGTGGCGGAGCTTTGCCTTGCGGCCATTCCCACGCCACGGTCAGCTTTTCCGGCATGCCGGGATGGACCCGGCCCGCAATCCATTTGTCGCGCACGATGTAGAAAGTTGGATCGGTCAGAGCCGGGTTCGGCGGGTCGAGGGTCAGAAGCTTTCGCGGCGCATAGGCTGAAGATGCGGAACGATTGTCGAGACTGACATCGACCATGAGATAGTTTTTAGGCTCGTAAGGTTTTACGCCGGTTGGCGGAACAGAGCCAAAGCGTGCGCCGGTTACCGCCACATGCCAGCGCCCGGTGTCGACCGTTTCACCGACGCCCACTTCCCGCATGGGTTCGGGATTGGCTGCTTCATAGATTGCCGTTGCGTAGGAGAATACGCTTGCGGCGGCTGTACCGATACCTGCGATGACGATGGCAGCCAGTCGCTGCCGAAAGCTTCGGCGCTGTTCGTCCGCCATGACACCTCCCTCTGTGCTGGCGATTCAAACGACAATCCAAGCCCTTGGTAACTATAGCATATCAATGTTCCATCGTCATCTTTTGGCTTAACCTAGGTTAGCTCTCCTCGACGAACACCTCGTCGCGCTTCTTGCGTACCGATGGAAGCAGCACGACCACGAGAACGGCAGCAGCTATGGCAAGCAGAACGGCGCTGATTGGCCGGGTGAAGAATGTTGCCGGGTCGCCGCGTGACAGGATCATGGCGCGACGCAGATGCTCCTCCAGCAACGGACCGAGAACGAAGCCAAGCAGCAAGGGAGCGGGTTCGCAACGCAGTTTGGCCAGCAGATAGCCGATGAAGCCGAAGAAGGCGACTGCATAGAGATCGTAGACGTTCGAATTGACGCTATAAACGCCGATGGAACAGAAGGTCATGATGATGGGGAACAACACGTAATAAGGCACTGTCAGCAGCTTCACCCACAGACCGATCAGCGGCAGGTTGAGGATGATAAGCATGAGATTGCCGATCCACATCGACGCGATCACGCCCCAGAACAAGGCCGGCTGTTCAGTTGCAACATTCGGTCCCGGCACGATGCCCTGAATAATCATGGCGCCGATCATCAATGCCATGACCGGGTTGGCGGGAATGCCGAGTGTCAGCATGGGAATGAATGATGTCTGCGCACCGGCATTGTTTGCGGATTCCGGTCCCGCCACGCCAGCAATTGCGCCTTTTCCGAATTCTTGTGGTGTGTTGGAAATGCGCTTTTCCACCGTATAGGAAGCGAAGGACGCGAGAATAGCGCCGCCGCCCGGCAGAATGCCAAGAGCTGAACCGATGACGGTTCCGCGCAGGATTGGGGCGGTCATGCGTTTGAAATCATCACGTGTCGGCATTAGCCCGGTAACCTTTGCCATCAGCACTTCGCGCGAATGTTCGTTTTCGAGATTGCGCAGAATCTCAGCGATACCGAACACTCCGACTGCTACGGCAACGAAGTTGAGGCCGTCTGCATATTCGGTAATACCAAAGGTAAAACGCGGCGTGCCGGTATAGATATCGGTGCCAACAAGGCCGAGTAGAAGCCCGAGAACGACCATCGCCAGTGCTTTGATGATTGAACCGTGAGCAAGAGCCACGGACGAGACCAGTCCAACGACCATCAGCGAGAAATATTCAGCCGAGCCAAATTTCAGGGCAATTTCAGTCAGGGGTGGAGCGAAGATCGCCACCAGAAAGGTGGAGACCGTACCGGCGAAGAATGAACCGATTGCCGCGATTGCAAGTGCTGCACCGGCGCGCCCGTGGCGTGCCATCTGGTAGCCGTCGATGGCGGTCACGGCAGACGAGGATTCGCCCGGCATGTTAATGAGAATTGCAGTCGTCGAGCCGCCATATTGGGCACCGTAATAGATGCCAGCGAGCATAATAAGCGCGGAAACCGGATCACCAATCTGAAAAGTGATCGGCAGAAGCATGGCTATGGTCGCTGTGGCGCCAATGCCCGGCAGAACGCCAATCAATGTGCCAAGCAATACGCCAATCAGGCAAAAACCGAGATTGGCAAGCGTTGATGCCGTCGAAAAACCAAGCGCAAGATTGCTGAAAAGTTCCATGCTCGTGCCTCTTAAAATGGCCACCAGGGCCCGAAACGCTGATAGGGCAGCGCGAGCGCATAGCTGAACACAATGACAGAGAAAACCGTGATCGCAGCGGCAAGAATGATTGCCGTCAGCGGCTTCATGCGCATTGAGGCGAAAGAGGCGATCAGGCAGGTCAGGAAGAGCGATGGCACGAAGCCGAGGCCGCGCACGGTCAGGCCGAAGAATATCGGCGCAGGCAGAATGAAGAACAATCCGCGCCATGCAATAGGACCCATTGGCTCACCGGAAACCCGTGTAGCCTGGATAAGGATAACCAGTCCAAGCAGGATCAGGACGCCGGACAGGACAAGCGGGAAATATCCCGGTCCCATGCGAAGCGATGTGCCTAGGTCCAGACCTAGCGAATGATAGGCAAAGAAGGCGCCGGTCAGTGTGAGAAGGGCACCGCACAATCCATTGGTCGGATCTATCGAAAATTTCCTTGAGGGCTCGTTCATGGCCAATCGTCTTTCGGATTTGCCGTTGAAAGGGCTATGCCGGAAGATCGGCATATGACGTCGGTTGCGTATTCGTCGACTGCAGTTCTGATGAGCAGCAGGAGGGGGGAACGACAATCAAGGCGTGCCAAAAGACGCGCCCTGATTGCTTGCAATACGATCAGTCCGCGTATTGTCCGGCGGCTTCGATAATCGGCTTCCAGCGTAAAACTTCGGATTCGAGTTTGGCTTTCAACGCGGCCGGTGTCGCATCGGATTCCGGAGACGGCTTTGTGCCGAGTTCAGCGAAGCGGGCGACCACGTTCTGATCTTTCAGGGCCACCTGAAGCGATTTCGACAGGCGCTCGGTAATTTCAGCCGGGGTTCCCTTGGGCGCATAGATGCCGTGCCAGATACCAACTTCCATGCCGTCCAGACCGGCTTCCTTGGTAGTCGGAAGGTCTTTCAGCACGTCCAGACGTTCGGGCGAGGTGACGGCATAAGCCTTGATCGTGCCTGCCTGAATCTGCTTCGTAGTGTTGGTGGTCTGGTCACACATGATGTCGACCTGACCGCCGAGCAGATCGGTCATGGCCGGGCCGGTTCCCTTGTAAGGAACTGTGACGAGCGGAGTTTCAATCGCACTCATGAAAAGCATTCCGCAAAGATGTGATGCCGCGCCGATACCAGCATTAGCGACCGTTGCGGTATCCTTGTTGGCCTTGGCATACTCGATCAGCCCCTTGAGGTCGGTCGGTTCAAGGTCCTTGCGCGCAACGATGGTCATCGGGACTTCCGTGACGAGGCCGACATATTCGAACGCATTCAGCGTGTCATAGGCGAGCTTGCGGTAGAGCGTAGCGCTCGTAGCCATGCCGATATGATGAAGCAGTAGCGTATAACCATCCGGATCGGCGGTTGCGACACGCCCCGCGCCAAGCGTTCCGCCTGCGCCGCCGACATTTTCAACGATAACCTGTTGTCCGAGATCCTTGGACATGGATTCTGCCACAAGTCGGGTGACAGTGTCGGTAGGCCCACCGGCTGAGAAGGGCACGACCATGGTGATCGTCCGTTCTGGATAATTCTGTGCCTGTGCGGTGAAAGCCGCAGTGGAAATAGCAAGTGTTGTCGCCAGAGTGACGATAAGCTTCATCATAGTGTCCTCCCAGACTATGTTGCGGCGGGCAAGCCCGTATTTGGATTTAGTTCCCCACGCCTCTTTGGGCGCTTCGGGCAATCAGATTCGATGTTACCAAGTCACTGCATGAAATGCTTCGACATTGCAGTTGCTCTTGAATCGGCATGATTATCCGTTGCTCTTTAAAGAGAATGTAGATGTATCCCGGCTGGTTGCCAATGCCTGAGCTTCAATGAAAGCGCTTATACTACCAAAGTCTGGGTAGCTCGCTTGTCGGGCTTGGGCGGTACGCTTGCATGCCGTCTCGCAGGACGCTTTCGTTGCTGAGCCACCGATAGTTATGAGTTCCTGTCTGGAATTCTTCTAAAAGTATGTGCATCCAGATATATTGCAATTCTGTGAAGTCTTTTCGTCAACTATTGTTTTAGCTAGAGATAAAGAAAATTCCTTGCTAGATGCAAAGCGCATTCATGGAAATTAGATTAGGAGAGGACTATTATGAAAAAGTATCTTCTGGGCGCTTTGTTCGTTGTTCTGGCTACCCCTTCCTTTGCCTGCACGGCTGAGGAAGTCCAGGCAAAGGCTATGGAAGTCGCCACGAAAATGCAGGAAGTTGCTGCTTCCAATCCCCAGAAAGCTCAGGAAATCGCTCAGAAAATGAGCGGCGCCCAGACACAGGCAACGAGCGATCTCGCAGGCGCATGCAAGGTCTATGACGATCTGCTTGCCGATCTCAATTCGTAAGAGTTCTACGGATCAACCTCTTGTCGGCTTGCTTGCGAGAGGTTGACCACTCAAAGTGAGATAATCGACAAGATTTCGCACAGGTGTGGCTAAATCTTCCAGAGACCGCACAGCGATTACCAAGTTTCTTCTTGCCCATGCATCGGTTAGCGTGACAGCCATAATTGGCACTGTCTTTCCGATCCGACGGGCAGCTGACAGTGGAAGGATCGCAATCCCAACATCAGCGGCAACCATATTGCCGATCCCTTCGAAAGTGCGGAGCCGCGTTCGAATTTTAAGCCGTCCCCCTAGCCGGACTGCCTGCATTTCGATGTGTTCCTGCAAGGCGCCAGCTGACAGGCCAATGAATTGTTCCTGCAGGAGATCCGAGAAACTCACGTGCTTAGATTCGGTCAGTGAATGGTGCCTGGCGGTGATTACCACAAGTTGATCTGTCGCAAATGGGACCAGTTCCATTCCCGCGGTGTCTGCCGCATCCGATAAAATTCCGATTTCAACGAAACCCCGCAAAACCGCACGGGCGATATCGTTGCTCTGCCGTTCTTTCAGCTCCACATCGATGCGAGGATTCTTCGACATCCAGGCGGCAAGCCTTACCGGAAGATACTCAGTAACGGCAGCGGTATTCGCCGCGACGCGAATGGCCGTACGCATGGCTTTGGCATGCAAGCCCAATTCGCTATGCATGTCGGCCATCTGTCGCATCACTGTCCTTGCATGGTGGACAAGTGCTTCTCCCGCTTCGGTAAGGGCAACGCCACGTCGCCCTCGTTCCAAGAGCAAGACTTGCCCTGTAGCCTCCATATCACGCAGGCGTTCGCTCGCGGCTGGAAGCGACAGTCCGATTTCAGCCGCACCGTGGGTGATGCTGCCGGTATCGGCGACGGCGAGGAACAGGCGGAGGTCGGTAAGATCAAAACGCATAAGCAATGGTAACGTGAATTCTGCCTATGGGAAAGCCGAAGGCTGGATGAGGAACTTCCGCATTCCGTCCGCTGGTCATGTCGCTATAGGAGGAGCATGACTTATTCATTCTTCTTGATCCTGACGATTGTGATTACGTTCCTCGGCGCCGGCTTTGTCAAAGGTGTGACAGGAATGGGACTGCCCACGGTCGCCATGGGCATACTGGGCGCGCTGATATCTCCGCTTGCAGCAGCAAGCCTGTTGATTATTCCGTCCTTCGTTACCAATCTTTGGCAGCTTTTGGCTGGGCCTCGCTTCGGCCAACTTTCGCGACGTCTCTGGAGTATGATGTTTGCCATAGTAGCCGGAACCATCGCGGGAACTGCGGTTCTGGTTGGCGGAAACATTGCAGTTACTACATCGATGCTGGGCTTCTCGCTTGTTATCTATGCAGCCTATACGTTGTTTGCCCGCCAATTATGGGTGCCGGAAAGGCTTGAACGCCTGCTGTCTCCTGTCGTCGGACTGTTGACTGGCTTGATTGCGGGTGCAACCGGAATATTCGTCATTCCGGCTGTGCCCTATCTGCAATCGCTGGGTTTCCGAAAAGACGATCTCGTGCAGTCGCTTGGGCTTTCCTTCACCGTTTCGACCGCAGCACTTGCGGTCGGGCTCTCGAGCAGACAGGCCTATTCGGGTGATCTCCTGCTTGCATCCGTTCTGGCGGTCGTTCCTTCGCTGGTTGGCATGTTCATAGGGCAGGCTTGCCGCCGCAAGATCCGACCGGAAAACTTCCGTCGGTGGTTTCTGATCGGCCTTATGATACTTGGGCTTGAGATGGCATTGAGACCGTTGTTCTCGATGAGTTGATGAAAGGAGAACGATTTTTCCCTTCTGACGCGCGGATACGGATTTGCTTTCTTGTTCGAATCCGGCAAGGGCAGGATATTGTCTCACCCCCAAGAGAATAGTCTTTAGCTTTAACGGGTTTTCGCTAAAGCTCCCTTTCATCGGCCTGATTGACGGAATGTCCCAGAGAGATACTGAACAACACCAGTCGCGCGCGTTCCGACTGTTCAAACCGGTGCTTGCCGGTGCGACGCTGCGAGAACGTTCAATGGCCTGCCTCGGTGCACTGCTGGGTATTGCGCTGACCGGTTTCTTATCAAGCATGTTGCTGGGGAGTGGTCCGCATCTGCCCTTGATCGTAGCGCCGATCGGCGCTTCGGCGGTTCTGCTCTTTGCCGTTCCAACAAGTCCGCTGGCCCAGCCATGGTCGATTATCGGCGGCAACACGATTTCAGCCTTTGTGGGGCTGGCCGTCACCCGGTTTGTCGATGATCCGGCTTTGGCAATTGGCCTTGGCGTGGCGCTCGCCATCGCGGCGATGTCCGTTACCCGCAGCCTCCATCCGCCCGGTGGCGCAGCGGCGCTCACTGCCGTTCTTGGTGGTTCAGCGGTTGCCAAGTGGGGCTTGCTGTTTCCGCTTGTGCCGGTTGCACTGAACTCTTGCCTTCTCGTCGGCCTTGGTATCTTGTTTCACAAACTGTCTCGCCGGAAATATCCGCATGTGGCGGCGGCTGTTCCGGTAAACAAACACAGCACTGAAGATCTGCCGCCTTCAGTTCGGATAGGTATCCGCGAGGAAGACATCGATCGCGCCTTGCTTGCACTGGATGAAAGCTTCGATATTGACCGAAACGATCTTGGACGTCTGTTGCGGCAGGTGGAGCTTGAAGCGTCCATTCGTTCGCATGGTGATCTGACATGCGCGGACATTATGTCTCGCGATGTCGTCAGTATCGATGAAGATGCAACGGCGAGCCAGGCGCGTGACCTGATTCTGCGACATAATCTCATTACATTGCCGGTACGCGGATTCGATGGCCGCCTGAGGGGCGTCGTCGGTTTGCGCGAATTGATGCATCCGGGCGACGATTTCAAAAACTATATTGTGGAGGCTCCGACCGCTTCGCAGGTCGATCCGGCGATGAGCCTTTTGCCCAGCCTGACAGATGGACTGGCGCATGCTGTCGTGGTCGTTGATGAAATGCGCCGCATCATCGGTTTGGTATCGCAAAGCGATCTTCTAAGCACGCTTGCGCGTTCACTTCCCAATGAACAACAGGTGCCTCTGAAAGCAGCATAACCCGTCGGGCCTATGCTTCTCTATTGAATTGAAATGGTTTTCCGGGCAGGGTTTCCTGACCCGGAAATCTGCAGCAGGTGATTATGTCCGTCCAGCGCGCGAGCTTCTATATTTTACTGGCACTGGTCACGATCGCCTTTGCGTGGCTGCTCCTGCCTTATTATTCGGCGGTTCTCTGGGCCGTTATCCTTGCCGTGGTTTTCTCGCCGGTGCAGCAGCGCCTTGAACGCCTGCTCGGGGGCAGGAAGAATATCGCGGCGCTGCTGTCCGTGTTGATGTGCATCTGTCTGGTCATCATTCCCATGCTCGCGATTTTCGGCTCACTGGTGCAGGAGGGGAATTCTCTCTATCAGCGCCTGAGCAGTCGTGAATTCGATCTGAACAGCTATATCTCACGCATTCTCGGCGCTTTGCCGGATTCGCTGGAAGAATGGCTGACTCGATTTGAATTGGGTGATTTCGCAGAATGGCGCGCGCGCATATCGTCTGCGATCATGCAGGGCAGTCAACTTTTTGCCGGAAGATTAGTCAGCTTTGGCCAGAATACGCTGCAATTCTTTATCGGCTTCGGCATCATGCTCTATCTGCTGTTTTTTCTGTTCCGCGACGGTGCGGATTTGGGGCGGAAGATCAGGCAGGCCATTCCGCTCAACGATGATTATACGCGGCAATTCCTGGAAAAGTTTACAGCAGTCATCCGTGCCACAGTGAAAGGCAATATCATTATTGCCATCATTCAGGGCACGATAGGCGGGGTGACTTTCTGGTCTTTGGGCGTAGAAGCGGCTCTGCTTTGGGGCGTGTTGATGACGTTCCTCTCCATGCTGCCAGCTGTCGGTGCTGCACTTGTCTGGGTTCCGGCGGCGGCCTGGTTCTTTGCAAGTGGGGAATGGATTAGCGGCGGTATTCTGGTCTTTGTCGGCGTATTCGTGATCGGACTGGTCGATAATCTCTTGCGCCCTCCGCTCGTCGGAAAAGGTACCCGTATGCCGGACTACGTCGTGCTGATCTCCACGGTTGGGGGCATTTCACTGATCGGGATCAATGGTTTCGTGGTGGGGCCGCTGATTGCTGCGATGTTTATTGCAGCCTGGTCGCTTCTAGCAGAAGAACAGAAGGGTAATAGTCCCGCTCAACTGCCAAAAGACTAAACCTTTAGGCGACCTTGAGTTCTGCGATGGGAAGCCCGGTTTCGGTCATCTTGTTGTCGACACCGTTTTCATCGAGAAACTGCTTCATCTCGGCATAGGTCTCGAACCAGGCCCGGTTGTATTTGTCGAACAGCGCCTGGTCCCAATAGTCTTCCAGTCGGAAAGGTTTGTCGCTGAAGACGTCATAACTCGGTATCTTGTAGGTTTCGGCGAATTCGGCAGTGCGGCTGTCATAGGTGAAATAGATGGACGGCACGCCATTGGCCAGTGCCATCAGATTACCATGCAGACGATAGCCGAGAACGAGATGCTGCCTGCGCACCAGTTCCTCGTAATCGGCAACGACATCCGAATAGAACATGCGATGGCGATAGAGATTTTCTATCGTTTCGTCGAAATACCAGTCCGCTGTCCAGCGATGGTTCTTGAGGGCTGCAATAGCCTCTTCCTTCTGCTCCGCCGTGCCGAAGACCATCTTCTTTTCATCAATCTCGCCCTGCGCCATCAATGTCACATCGAAGCGTTTGGCCATGGATTTGATGAGGTCGCGGTGACGGGTCAGATATTGCTCGATATCCTGCGCATAGGCTGGTGAAACCTCGCGGCGAACCGTAACGCCGACCTTTGCAACATTTTCCAGCGGTGGCAATTTGATACGCAAATGCTGGTTGTTGCGACGAAACGCAGTCGGACAACCGATAATGCGCACATTGCGGATGCCGATATCGTTCAACACCTGGGCGGTATAAGCGCCACGCACACCGATGGACGTCGTGGAATCTGCGATGATGCGTAGGACCGCTTTCGTTTCTTCGGAAAGTTGTATTTCCCCTCTGACCGGCGCCTGTGCTCCGACACCAAAGGCAATGACCGGCAGTTTCAGCCGCTGCAATACCGGGATTGTGTCGCGCCAGTTCATGTCCTTGTGGATATAGTTCGAGCCGCGCAGGATCACATAATCATACTCTTCGCGCAGCTGATCGATCTTCTCCGGAGAAAAGTTGGTGATCGGGAGTTCGGAAGCCTTTTCGTAATTCATCAGCTTCAATGATGACTCGAAGACGAAAGCATCGCCGATATTGTGATAATGATTGATGCTGCCCTGAACGTCGGTGTGACGATACCAGCGGACATTGTCGTGATCGTACACTTCTCCCGCAGGGATCATGACGAGGGCGCGTGCCATACGGTCTTCCTTCTTCTAAAGATACCGGCAAGCCAGGCTCAGCTTGCCTGAGAAAGGGCAGTTTCCGAAACCGCCGGTTTTTGCCTGCGGGGTTTTGAATCACGCAGCCGGTTATAAAGATCGAGATGCTCTCTGGCGCAGTCGACATAATGGACCGGATTGCGGATGGAGTGATGCAACCTGTCCCATATGCTCGGCTCGCTCAGCACCTCTGTAAAGCGGTCGGCCAGATCCTCGGCGCTGCGAACGCGGAAATGCAGGCCGTCTTCGCCGTCGCGGATTTTTTCGGCCATGCCGCCAATGTTGGAACAGATGACCGGGCGGCGATGATGCAGGGCCTCCTGAATGACGATGGGTGAATTTTCCCACCAGATGGACGGCATCACCACCCAGTCGACCGACTGCATGAGGCGTGGCATTTCGGCATTCTGGTAAGCGCCGTAGAAACGCACGCGCGGGCCAGCCTCTTCAATCAGTTTCTGCATACGTTCCTGAAAAGCGGGCGGCTGCTTCTCCAGATTGCCGCCGAAGATCATCAGGCGGGAATCCTCACCCCATACCTGTTCCGGTACACGCGATACGGCATCGACCAGAACGTCTATGCCCTTGAACGGGTTGATCTGACCGAAAAAGGCAAAGCGGCTGCGACGCGGGTTCGGGCCGGTCAGCTCGCGCGGAGGGGTAACATCGCGGATGGCGATACCGTTCTCGATGACTGCCATCTTGTCCGGGTTCAGGCCCCATTCGAGATAGCGATTGGCAAGGAACTCGCTCGGCGAGACGAATGCGTCGGCCAGTTCCAGCATGCCGCGTACCAAACGTTCTCGCTTAAGGAAACGCGCTGGCGGAATTTGCGGAAAACAGGCGTGGCAATCGATGGGGGATGCTTCATTGCAGAGCTTGGATGTGCCAGCTTTGACCATTTGTCCGTCATTATTGCAGATGGACAGGAACTCGTGAAACGTCACCAGAATGATGCGATCCGGCAGCGCCTCGCGAATGGCATAAAGCGTTTCAAGCCCGAGGCCCAGAACATGATGGAAATGCACGATGTCCGGGTCGAAATCGCGCACGAAGCGTAGAAGGTCACGGCGGATCTCATCGGTGTTCTTGTTCGACAGGTAGAAGTGGTCGTATTCGTCGGCATGGAACAGGATTTCGTCGCTGGCGCGCCGCATGCTCATGAGCGCCGTCGTGCCGTGCCGCGGAATCGGGTGTGCGGCTCGCGCCAGATAGACCGACTGCACATCGGGAAGGGCGTTCAGCCCCTTGTGCAGATTGTAGGAAGCGATCTCACCGCCGCCGAGCGAAATCGAAGGGTGGGCGTGCGAGATGACAAGAACGCGGAGTTTATCGCTCATGCCAGTTCCTCCGCCTGTATTTTGCGCCTGCCGGCGAGAATGGACGACCAGCGGGCGTCGAAGACCTGTCGGTCGATGCGCTCGATGAGAGCTATGGTCGATGCCCTGTCGGTTACGGATGTATCGTCCGCTCCCAGCATCTGTGCCGAAGGCAACCAATAGGAGCGCAAGCCCGATTGTTTCAATTTCAAGCCAAGGTCCAGTCCCTTTTCATGGGTGCCGAGATAACCGCGGGTAAAGCCGCCGACGGAAAACAGGGCTTCACGCGGCAGAATGCAGCATTCAAACGTCGCCGTTGCCACTTCCGTCAGGGACATTCCAGAAACAGCATCGATGGGATAACCGGCATAGCGGCTGATCAGGGCGCGATCCGCCGACATGCCGGATTGCGGTCCGGCAACCCAGGTTCCCGCCCAGCGGATTGAATCATCCTCATAGGCAAGAGTGGGAGACAGAACGCAATCCTTGTGCGCTTCATAGGCGCTGATGAGCTTGTTCAGCCATCCGGCGCGGCGCGGCAGCAACGATCCAGCCAGAAATATGACCTGATCCGTTGAAACCGTGCGGGCGCCGACTTCCAGCGCATCGTAGAGGTCTTCCGATCCCGTGGCCGAAACGAGCCTGATGCGCAGGCGGTAGAAATCCGCAAGACGCCTGATCAGCACGCCGACACGGTCAATGATCTCGGTCGCAGCCGCGACCACGATTGGCGCGATGCGGGTTTCAGGGTCGAGCGCAAGCAGCGCCAGCAAGGGTTCGATTTCCTCGACGCGCTCGTCGATGCCGATGATGAGCGCCGGTCCTATCGCATCTTCAAAGGGGCCGAGGTCAATCACACCGAAGACTTCCGGTGCAGGACGGTTGACGCCCCGCAGCAATGGCACGAGCTGCTGATCGACGATATGGCGCAGCGCCCATGCATTCGGGTCGGTTGCGCGAATTTGCCGGACGATGGCATCCCGCGAGGTCACGCGGGTCGGTGTCAATGGAAAGAACGCGCGCCGACCATCGCTGATCGCAAGTTCGAGATAGAAAGGCGCGGTGCTGTCACCGGCAAGCTCCGGCGCGAAGGCGACGAAACCATGGGCATGACGGCTAGGGTCAAGGCCCGCATTGAAGGGCGGCTGGTTGTCGAATTCGCGTGTGACGTCGGGCCGGTCGATGCGGGTCCAGGTCGTATCGATCTGAATTTCACCGCGATGACGGCGCAGCTTCACGCTTTCCACATGGCTGTCGGGATCGAGCAGCCAGCCGGAAACCAGCATGCCGCTGCCTTCCACCCGGAAGACATTGTCGATCCCCATTCGGACAGGAAAGGGGAGGCCCGACACCGTATCCGCGCCATCGAAACGGTTTGCGGCGGAACGCATGCGCAGCAGAATGTCAGTCGAGCTTCGTACTCGTGGCAGGATCGCCCGAATATGGCCCGGCGTTTCACGCGAACCGGACAACAGCCTGCGGTCATAAACTTCCGTAAAACGCCAGCCCCTTCGCCCGCGAAACAGAAGTCGTTCGATATCAGTTGGTTCCACTGGTTCATTGGCAAGCAGAAGACCTGCAAATCCGGAAGCTTCATCGTTGAGGTCAGGCCGTGCAAAAACACTGATCGCGCATTCAGCAAGCGAAGGATTCTTGCCGCTAATCAGCAGTCGTGTGACGGCGGGGGTTAGATCCTGTGACCAGCCCTGAACAAAAATCTCGCCTTCATCGCTGCCACCGATAAGTTCTATGCAACCATCGGAGCGGGCTCCTGCCTGCAGCAGAACGGTGATGGCCGAAAGTTTTTTTCGGCTGATGGGGCCGGAAATCAGCCCTTCCACCAGTTCATCAATGACGCTCGGCAAGCTCGGTCCGGCAAGATCGCCGATCATCGCGACAAAATCGGCGATGGAGGCAGAGCGGGACGCGAAATTGTAGCGGGCCACCTTTGCCCGGTGCTGAAACATGATCGTCTTGAGAGTACCGCGGCGCAAAGCAGCGGTTGGCACGATGGCGACAAAACCATGTGTCCCGGCAGGCGAAGGCTCCTTGAGTGGCCACGTGATCAAACTTGTCTTCACGCTCATGGCGGGATCGCCATTGAGAAAAGCCGTCACCTGATCGCTTGCAGCACTGCCGATGCCAAGTACCAGCACCAGTGTATCTTCGATCACACTGCCGACGACCATTTCGCCCTCCATCATCATGGGGGGACGATCCGGCGTGCGTACCTGTCTCGAGGCAATTTTTTGCGTGTTGGGGCGTTCGTCTTGCACCATGCGGCTCGTCCTTAGGGCATGACCGCAAGTGTGAGAAGTGCGCCAGCGACGAACCCCGTCAAAACGGCAGCCAGCAAGAACAGGAATTTGAGGTCACCGCCGCTGCGCTTGCGCACGTCATCCATGCGCTGTTCCAGCCCAGCAACAACACCGTCCATGCGCATGATATGCACGTCGAGTTCAGTCATGCGCTGATGAAGATCGGTGCGTAGGCCGTCGACGGAACTGGCAATATCCAGCAGTTCCGCCGGTGCGGCATTGCCGGATGCATCGAGCGTTGGCGCGACACGCTGCAACGAGCGCTGGTTGACCTGCAACTGGCGTTGCGCCGCCATCAGCATGTCGAGCTTGTCCAGAATGCGCGTCATGGGCGCGGCGATAAGCGCTTCGGCGGCCTGTTCGTCGGGCTTCGGCACGCGCAATTTCTGCTCTGTGCCAGCCGAATTGGCGGCAACCACCACCAGTTCGCCAGCCCGAACAGCTGCGAATTGCGGCAGCATCACTTCAAATGCATGTTTGCCATCGCCGATGCCGTTGCGCTTCAGGTCGGGGCGATCCTTGTCAGCAGGTGCTTCAGCGATAGGCTTATCATCGAGCAGGACGCGGATCAGAAGCCGTTCCGTCGGAACGGAAGGGTCGAAGGCCCAGCCGTAGAGACGGCCTTCTTCGATGGCGTCAACGCGTCCTTTCATGGCTTCGGTCCTTTGAGGCCCGGCGGTGGCATTGGGTGCCGCTGCCTGCTTGGTATCCCCCTCGGATGGAACTTTGGTCGCGATGTTCATGATTTACCTCTTATGCTGCCTCGACACGTGCAATACGCAATGTCCCGATCAGATCGAGGTAGCGTGCGGCGGTCGTGTCGATGGTGTCCGGATGACGCGCATTCTCGCTGAGCGACTGGCGCAAATCCGGGTTTTCCGCCATTCGGCGCATCGCTTGGGCGAGTGCGAGCGGATCATTCGGCGGAACGGTGAGGCCATTGACCTCGTTTTCGATCATTTCGGCCATTCCGCCGATATTGCTGCATATAACGGGACGGTTCTGTCCCTGTGCTTCCTGAATGACGAGGGGCGCATTTTCCCACCAGATCGACGGCATGATTGCGCAGTCCACGGTCTGGATTAGTTCGGCGATATCCTCGCGGCGATAAGCGCCCCGGCGCTGGACGAAAGGATATGTCTCGGTAAAGAGCCGGTCGATTTCGCTGACGAAGCTTTCGCTTTGAAACGGCGCTGCTCCATGTACGCGCAATTCAAAATCGAAATCTTCTGAAATGAGCTGCTGTGCTGCTTCAAGCAGGACTGTCGCGCCCTTCCACGGATTGAGATTGCCGAAATAGCCAAAGACCGGTTTGCTGCGTTCGACCGGCCGCATTTCCATAGAAGGACGCTCCGGCTGGCCGTTGGGAATGACGGTGATCAGTTCTTCCGCAAGACCCCATTCGACGTAACGCTGCTTGAGAAATTCGCTCGGTGAAACGAAAGCATCGACAGCGCTCAAAAGCGATTTGATATGCCGTTCGCGCAGCACGAATTTATCCAGCGCAATGTCCTTGAAACAGGCATGGCAGCGATCAGGACCGGCTCCATGGCATAGTTCCTTGCCGGTGGTGCGGACCATCAGACCGTCATGGTGGCAGATGGGGTAATAATCGTGCAAGGTCAGCACGATACGGCAATCCGGTAGAGTGCGGCGGACAATATGCGGGAATTCGGCACCGAGCAAAAGCAGGTGGTGCAGATGGACGACATCTGGCCTGAAGTCCTGCAACAGTTCAACGATGTCGGGAACGATCCCGTAAAGGTCGATCTGGCTCATGTAGAAGCGGTCGAAATGGCCAGACCAGAGCAGGATTTCGTCACCGCCATTGCCAATGCTCTGGAAGCTTGTTCCTGGGCGGGCCTCACGATGCACCTTGTTGGTGGCGCCCATGAACATGGCTTCGCAACCTGCACGCTGATAGGCGCGAAACAGATCATGCGCGAAAATTTCCGTTCCACCGGGGTGCAGAGACGGATGGTTATGGGCTGCTATGAGAACACGCTGAGCCATCAGGCAGCACCTCGCGAGGCGATGAAAATATCCTGATAGTGATCCGCCTCAATACCACGCCAGTGACCGAAGGATTTTGTGTCGAGCGTAAGCTTCGCGCCGGCAAGGGCGCGGTCCAGAAAACCATTTTCAAACCCCACGGCTGCAAGCGGCGGCAGTTCCGGCACGAACCAGCACGGCCCGCTGCCGTGGCGTTCAAATGCAAGCCGCTTGTCGCGTTTGCCATTGCGGTCGCGCGCGGCCACATCATCCACGACGAACGCCGTCATGAACAGTTTTCCGCCGGGAGCGAGGACGTGGGATACCTGATCGAGATAGGTTTTGACTTCATCTGATGGCAAATGCGTGACCACGGATGTCATGATGACGAAATCGAAACTCTTGTCCGCGAATGGCAGAGTAAGAGTGAGCCCGTTTACCGCCCCTTTGGGGTTATAGAGGTCATGGGCGATATCGATGTGACGGAACTCGAAATTCGGGTAACGCGACGTGATGTTCTGGCGGCACCAATTCACGCCGCCCGCTACGGGATCGATGCCGGAATAACGGGCTTTTGCCGGGTCGAGATATTGGGTCAGCGGCACTGCCATGCGGCCGATGCCCGAACCGATGTCGAGCACGCGCGCGTCGGGCTGAAGGCCGCCCTTGCGAATAAAATGCCCGAGAAACTCCGCTCCGACCGCACGATAATCACCATCGCCGACGAACACGCTGTTCGGATCGGGTGAGGGCAAAAAGCGGTTCTTCAAAACAGACTGCATCAGCCAGTCGATCTGCGCATCGGGTATTGCTGGTTTGGCTTCAAGGTCTGGCTGTTTCAGCGCTACCACGTCCGTCAAGCGGCGCTCCTTTCAGATTTGGTCATGATCACATTGGACAGGTCGGCAGTGCCTTCCTGTTCCTGTGGCAGAGCCATTAATTCAGTAATGTCATCATCCCAGCGCTGTGTGTGGAGCCAGGAATTATATTGGCTGGCAAGGCCGCGCATGTAATCCGCGCTGCGGCGGATCGAGCGGCGCTCGAAATGATAAAGTGCTACGGATGGTTCATAGAATATCTGAAAGCCCAGTTGCCTGATCTTCAGGCACAGATCGCTGTCCTCGTAGTCGCCGATGATATAGTCCTCCGTATAACCGCCGACGAGATCGAATATATCCTTGCGCGTTATCAGGCAGGCGCCGGTGACGCCCGGCACCTCGCGCGGACGCAGCGCTGGCGGATAGTTGCCTGGCATACCCTTGTAATAGTGGTGATTCAGCCAGATACCCTGACGGTCGCGAGCAAAATAAAGCCCCGCATGTTGAAGTGAACCATCCTCGAACAGAAGGCGAGGGCCGATTGCTCCGAGCTTTGGCTGGTCGAATAAAGGCTGGATCAGCCGCTGCAACCAGCCATGTTCAGCAGGCACGACGTCGGAATTCAACATCACGATAGTCGTGCCGGTGGCAATGCTGGCGCCGGCATTGCAGGCACGCGCATAGCCGCCATTGCGGTTCATGATGGCAAGCTTGAACGGCATGTCGTGCAGGATGTGCAATCCGCCCAGCATGTGTTCGGTATCGTCCTGAATTTCAGGTGAATCCAGCACGAAGATGAATTCTGCGTTTTCAACCAGCCATGGGTCCGTCGCCATGGACGAAAACTGGAAACGCAGGAAGTCGAGATTGCGGTACAGCGGAATGACGATGGAGGCGAACGGGGATGCTGGTGTCGTTCCGTAATCCTTCACCTCGGATATCCGCACCGTTGCGGCGAGCTTATTCTCGACTTCGGTAAGCGCCGGTCCAAGAATATGCGAGAAGACGTGCGGCCTTGCCTGTTGCGGTGGCACCGACCGCAAGATACGGTTGCGTTGAGCGGAAGGTTCAAAGGGCTGCGGCGCGGGCACCAGCGGCGCGGTCGCGCCCGATGCAAGGCGCATCTGGAACCGCGGCTGCAAAAGCGGCCCGAGATTTTGCACCGAAGGAAGCCAGGCGACAAAGCCGGTCACATCCTGCTGCGGTTCGTCTTCCCGTTTCGCGATCTTTCCGGCAAATTTATGAAAATTGGGCTTCAGCGACAATGCGCTGCCACCTTCTGGAAGATATTCGATATCTGCAAGCATGGCGGCCGGATCATGCATCCATCCGCCAACGATCAAGCCACCGTCAAGCGCCAACGCGAGATCGATTTCCGCTGCCGGATGGGTAGCAGACTGCGCGATCTGGCGAACAGGCAATGGCGTACGCGTTTGCAGATCAATGGCAACCGCAGCACCAGCGGAGCTTAGCTTGCCGAGCTGGCGAACAAGAAACTCCCGCAATGCGCCATTGCCCTGCCATTTGGTCCACCATTTGGCGAAATCTGTTTGTTCGCCGGTCGTAGCCGCGAGTTTGCGAACGGCAACACCTTTCTGGCCGGTCAGGACCAGCAACAGCGATGACGGCAGATCTTGCGCTGCTTCCAGCAGAAAATGGCATGGCTGCCAGGCGTTGCGAGCCTGCTTGCCCACCACAAATCGTGGCGGAATGACCATGACGCTGCCGGAAGTGATGCCGTAGATGGCCGAAATCTCACCCAGCATCGGGTCGACCGCAGTTTCAAGGAGATGATGACCCTGAACCGGTTCGCCGCAATGCTGGGCCTCGCGCGGTTCCGGCGTCAGTGCGAAAGTCAGGTCACGCACGAGGGATGCGAAAGTCTGGTTTCGCGAAAGCCGGAAAGTGCTGCGCCACGTGGTCAGCAAATTAGTGAGAAGCTTGATATGTCCGGGCAGAGTAAGTTCCCTGACGACATATTCGACATCGAAGGGAGCAAGTTCGTTGGCCGGATAGATGGCCGCTTGAGCAGTGGGGCCAAGGGAGCCAGCAGAGAGCGAAAGTTCTGCGGGCTCGTTGCCGGTGCGCAGGGCCCAGAACATGCGTAAGCCGCCATTCTCGAGCGGAATGCCGACGCTCAGCAGCGGGACTGGCTGAACTGGCATTTCAAACTTGCATTTGGTGGTTGTTCGAGCCGGGCCTGGGATATCCCAGATGACCACAGCGACATCGGCGCAGAGACGGCAAATGGAGAGGTTCTCGGTTTTGCTTTCAGTGTCCGCCGAATGGTCGAGGTTCAATGTGAGGCCCTTTCATTCTTGCAGGAATATCGGCTTGCAGGAAAATCCCGCTTGCCGGAAGGCCCGGGCACGCACCGCCAGGGAGTATGCGTGCCCGGTGAAGACGAAACGTGCCCGGCGGGAGGATTGCCGGGCACGTTCTCAATTGTTCAATTAGTGAACAGTGAAGTACTGGTCGGGATGGGCCTGTACGTCGTCTGCATTGGTGTTCACGAGGGTAACGGTATCGCCATTGCCGAGATCGACAACGACATTGCCACCAACCTGCGTGACGCGATCGGCAAGATCGTCTGCGGAAGAGACATCAAGGCCATTGATGCCCTTCTGAATCTGCAGAATGTCTTCACCGGGATTGAAGTCGAGAATGACGTCGTTTCCGCCGCCACCATTGAACAGGAATGTATCGCTGCCATTTCCGCCGATAAGGATATCGTCACCGGCACCGCCATCGAGGATGTCGTTGCCGTTACCACCTTGCAGGATATCGTTTCCGTCGCCGCCAAAGAGAAGGTCTGCGCCATTGCCGCCCTGAAGAACATCGTCTCCAGCACCGCCAAACAGCACATCATTCCCATTGCCGCCGCTCAGGACGTCGTTTCCTGCATCACCGAACAGAATGTCATTCCCATTTCCGCCGAAAAGTAGGTCATCGCCGTTTCCGCCGAAAAGGGTGTCGTTCCCGTTGTCGCCGAAGATGGTGTCATTGCCATCACCTCCGAATACGAGATCATCGCCGCCATGGGCACGGATGAAATCGTCAAAGCGGGAGCCGAACAACACGTCGTCGTAGGCGCCGCCTTCTAAAGTGGCCATCTGCTTCTCCTTGTGTTCCTGTATGGGGTTTCCACAAGCCGGAATGCTCCGACCATTATGCTCTTAGTAGTCTGCGCTGCATTAATTGGAATTGCAACATTGGTAATTGGTATAATTGCGGCATCTATAAGTAACAAATTATTACCATTAATTTATATTTCAGTTGTGTAAACACATATGCGAATTACATTTGTGATTATTATAATTTATATTTGCTACGTATTTCTATTTAAATTAATTCAAAATTTGAATAATATTGCTTTACATCGAAAAATACCAATTTATTTCAATAATATGACACCACGTACGTTGATTTATACGCGGTGTCCAAATTTTCTAGAATTTCAACCTATGATCGATTTCTACTTCGGAATACTCTTGTCGCTAATCTTCGCGGAAGGCGCGGTTCAAACTATCCGTGATAGGTGAAACCAAGTAATCGATGGCACGACGCTCCTTGTGTACGATGATTATCTCGGCAGGCATGCCTGGATAAAGCCGTGCCGCTGGATTTGCGGCAAGTGACGCCGGAGTAATTTCGGCTCGCGCGACGAAAAACGCGGTATCTGTCTTTTCGTCGAGCGACTGATCGGCCGCGATATAGGTCAGTTTTCCGTCGAGCGGCGCCATTGAGCGTTGATTATATGCAGTCAACCGGATCTGTGCGCCTGCGCCAACCGAAATGCTGTCGATATCGCGTGGGCTGATTTTCATTTCAACGACCAGAGGCTCGTTCTCCGGAACGATATCCATGATCGCTTCGCCCGGTGCGATGACGCCGCCCGGCGTGCGCAGTCGGATGTTCGCAACGATACCGTCTTGCGGAGAGGTGACTTCCACACGACGCATCACATCCTTGGCGGCAACGATGCGTTCTCGCACATCCGAAAGTTCGACTTGGCTCGATGTAATCTCGCCAGCGATTTCGGACTGCAGGTCGCTTTCGATTCCCGTCAGGGCGAATTCAGCTCCCGCCTTTGCTTGTTCTGCCTTCGCCTTGTCACCGGCATATTCGCCACGATCACCCGCAAGCTGACTGAGACGCGTATCGATTTCCGTGAGCTTCGACTTCTGGGCAAAGCCTTTTTCAACGAGGCTGGCAATTGCTTTGCGTTGATCGCTGATGAGTTCAATCTGCCGATCTGTGGCAGCAATCTGTGATGTGGAAGCCTTGGCTTGCTCCGTATATTGCTCGATAGTCTTCTGTTGTATGTCGATCTTGCTCAGTTTTTGGGCAAGCCGCTTCTGGAAAAAGATGTTTTCTGCACGAATGGCGTTTTGCGCGTTCTCGCCGCCATCGGCGAAACCTTCTGGAAAGCTGATTTCTTTTTGACCGGATTGCTCGGCACGCAGGCGGGCCAGTTTTGCGATCAAACCGATGCGCCTGCTTTCCAGCGACTGGAGATCGGAGCGGGCCTTGGTGTCGTCAAGCCGGAGAAGTGGCTGGCCGACCTTGACTATGTCGCCTTCCTGTACGAGCAGGCGATCGAGAATGCCGCCTTCAAGATGGCTGATCGTCTTGCGCTTCGAATCGACGATCACTGTGCCCATTGCGACTGCTGCACTGCCCAGATTGGCAGAATAAGCCCAGGCGAAAAAACCGCCGAAAGCGACGCCGATTGTGGCAAGGCCAGCAATGATGAGGCCGCGCAATGGTGATCTCGAATCCTCTTGCTCCAGATCAAGCGCCCATTCAGGTTTGACGCTTCCGAAGCGGGTGAGGGCCTTGTGATCCGACGATTCTGCACGCGGCGCGAGCAGGCTGGAAACACGACGAGGAATAACCGATTTACCCATCATGCGTTTGCTGCTCCCATTTGTGGGCCATTACTGGCGGGTGTCAGTGACGCGACGACATCGGTGCGCGGGCCGAACTGTGAAATGCGCCCGTTTTCGAGGACGAGCAGCTTGTCGGCGACCTGCATGATAGACGGCCGATGTGCGATCATGATGACAATCGCGCCATCGTCACGGGCGTGTTCGACCGCCCGGATCAGCGCACGTTCGCCAACGGCATCAAGATTTGAATTCGGTTCATCGAGGACGATCAGGCGCGGGCGGTTGTAGAGGCAGCGAGCCAGCCCGATTCTTTGGCGCTGGCCACCCGACAGCGTCAGGCGACCGTCACCGACCGGCGTATCATAGCCGAGTGGCATACGTCCGATCATTTCATGCACATCGGCAAGGCGCGCGGCTTCAAGCACGCGGTGCGGTTCGCTGTCTCCCATGCGGGCGATGTTGTCCTTGATGGTTCCATCAAGCAGCGAGACAGACTGCGGCAGATAACCGGCTATCTCGCCAAATGAGCCGCGTTCCCAGAGAAAAACGTTGTTGCCGTCCAGGAAAACGCCGCCGGATGTCGGCTTCACGATGCCGATCAGCAGACGGGCAAGCGTTGATTTACCCGCAGCCGAGGGGCCAACGACACCAAGAACTTCACCTGGCGAAACAGAGAACGAGATTCCCTTGATGATCGGAACATCGACGCCGGGAGCGGCGTAAATGAGCTTGTCGATTACGAGATCACCGTTGGGGCGCGGTGTCGGCATGGTCTGTCGAACGGCCAGATTCTCAGAAAGCAGTGATTGGACACGCTTCCAGCTCGCAATAGCGCTGACCCACTGACGCCAGTTTTCGACGATTCGATCGAACGGCATCAGCAAACGACCGATGATGATGCTGGTTGCAATCATCGCGCCGGGGGTGATTTCCTGCTGCATGGCGAGGAGTGTGCCTATGCCGAGCGACCCGATCTGGATGATGAAGCGCGCTGTGCGGGCAATCGAGGATAGGGCGCGGGCACGAGTGCCGCCTAGGTCGAGCACTTCGAGCGCCTGAACCTGCATCGTACGCCAGCGACGCGCGAGTGCCGGGAGCATGCCCATGGCTTCGATGACTTCGGCGTGGCGCAAGCTGCTGCCGATTTTCGAGACCGCTTCGATGTTGGCTTGATTCGCTTCCTGAATCAGGTTTCGGGTCAGGAGATCAGTCAGCAGTCCACACGCGACCAGAATGATCACGGCGACGAGGCCAATCACGCCCAACATCGGGTGAAGCAGGAATAGAACGCCGAGAAAGATAGGCGACCATGCTGCATCAAGTGGGGCATTGATGGCGGGTGAGGTCAGGAAACTGCGCAATTCGTTGAGATCGCGAAGCGTCTGAGTCGCTTTCGGCATACCCTGATTCACCGAAGCTTGTACCGCTGCCGTCAGAACCGCCAGGTTTAGACGACGTACAAGGGCACTACCCATGGCCTGGAAGGAAAGCGAGCGGATATATTCCAGCACGCCGAAGACCAACATGGCTCCGATGGCAAGCACGGTCAGCATGGTAAGCGTATCCATGCTTCGGCTGTTCAGCACCCTATCATGAACCTGCAACATATAGAGGGGTACAGTGAGTTGTAGCAAATTGATACAGGCACTGAGGAGTACCGCATAAAGTAGTCCCGACAGGAAAACGCGGCGCGCCTTGAAAATCAGGCCTTTGGGCGTAGTTACCGAATCGTCCTGCCCCTTTTTGTATGCAGGGCTCTTGCCAATCGAATTGATTTCGCGAGTATCATTCATACGCTATCTGCCTTGGAATGGTCACAGGTGGCGGATATCCCTAAAAACTGTGTGCTAGTTCTCAAGGTCAGTAAAGTAATACTGCAGAGAATGTGACAGAAAAAAGTTCTTACGGCGGGGAAATGCGAAAGGAGAAAAGAAAATATAACTGAAAATTTCTTCAAAATTTGAAGTAAAATTGAAAATGGAGAGCAAAAGATGCAAAAACTTCTACACGAGGGAGTGGAAGTCGAAACATCAGTCGATGGCTTTACTGCCGTTGATTTTCCTGAAGTTACCGCCGAAAAACAGGAACGCAGACATCCGGTTCATACAGTTGTTATCACGCATTTCGAACTGGCCCGGATGATAGAACGAGTAAACCGCCGCTTTGTGAGTCTGCTGAAAACCGAGCTGACAAAGTTAGGCGTGGAAGATATCGGTCCGGCCCAGACCTTGGTTCTGATGGCTATCGGCGATGTCGAGCTCACTGTGGGTGAACTACTGGATCGCGGACATTACGTCGGTTCCAACATTTCCTATTATCTTAAACAGCTTACGGACGGTGGGTACGTTGATCGCGTCGCTTCGCAGAGGGATAAACGGTCCGCTCGTATCCGCCTGACAGATAAGGGGGAACGGCTGTGCGCAAGCTTGCGGAATGCAAGCCGGGCTTACAACCATATCCTCACCCGGGATGATGACGATCTCAGAAATCTTGAGATTGCCTACCAGACTCTGCACAGGCTGGAGCTCGTGTGGGGCAATGCCGCACGATTTGGCATTTGATATGTTGCGACGACTTTCGGCCGCTGGCCGAGCACGTTTCGTAACATGCGTATAGCATTTGTGCATAGGCGCGGTTTCGGCCAATTCGCTGCGCTAGCCGAAAATCTGGCTACCAGTGGACATGATGTAAGCCTGATTTGCGAGACGGTGGACCGTCGCCTCCCAGCGGTCCGCGTCATACGCCATAGGGTTGAATCTGGTCCTCGCACCGGCGGTGCGATGGCCAGATATCTTGAAGTACCCGATCATCATACGAGGATCGGGTACCGTGTGGCTGAAACCCTTGAATCCATGGCTCGTCATGGCCAGGCGCCTGATATCGTCGTCGGTCATATTGGCTGGGGCAGCATGATGTTCGTCAAGGACGTATTGCCCTCGACAGCTGCTCTGGGGTATTGCGAGTTTTTCTACCGTGCCAATGGTGCAGATGTGGGCTTTGCGCCCGGCGATAAGCCGGATATCGAGACTCGCAAGCGCCTGCGTCTGCGCAATATGGCGCAGCTCGTTACCCTTGAGGGGATTGACGGCGGGTTTAGTCCGACGCACTGGCAGAAAAGCCTCTACCCACGATCCGTGCAGAATCGCATTGCCGTGGTGCATGAAGGGGTAGATACAAAACTTTTCTATCCGGATCGACATGCAACAATTCAGTTGCCGGATGGGCGGACGCTGAAAGTAGGAGAATCGCGGGTGATTACATTCGTCGCCCGCGATCTCGAGCCCTATCGTGGATTTCCACAAGCGCTTGAAGCTGCGGCGAAGGTCATTCGCCGAAACGACGAAGCGATCTTCGTTTTTGTCGGCGGCGATGGCGTGAGTTATGGAACACCGCCGCCGGGCGGCGGTTCGTGGCGTGAGCATCTTATCAGGAATTTCGATCTGCCGCCGGATCGTATCGTGTTCCCAGGCACAATCCCGCATGCCCAGCTACGGAAACTCTATCAGATATCGACTGCCCATATCTATCTGACTTACCCGTTCGTTCTGTCCTGGTCGGTCGTGGAAGCGATGGCCTGCGGAGCACTCATCATCGGTTCGGACACGCCGCCTGTGCGGGAAGTGATCCGTTCGGGTCAGAATGGGCTGCTCGTGCCGTTTTTTGACTCGGATGTGTTGGCGGAAGTGATCATGAACGTGCTTCGTGATCCCGATGCATGCCTTCAGATGCGGGCGGCAGCACGTCGAACCGTTGAAAATCGGTTCAAGTTGTCGGATTGTTTACAACAGCAAAAAACCTTGATCGACGCAGTATTGAACGGGAGATAATCAGTATGTGGCGAAAATCTGGCGTTCAAACAATGATTTAGAAATATAAAATGCCGTGTTTCTACGTGTTTACGCTGTATTTTCAATATACATGAACATTATTTCAAAATTTGAATTAAAATCACTCCAAATATTCGCAATATTATCATATAGTTGATGCTATAAGTCTGTTGACAATACATAGTCTGTATTTTCTCATTGTACGTGCAGGCCGAGACTCCCAAGTCGGCCCTCACACAATGGATGATTATGTTGAGCACACCACTTCCTGCGATCTCGGCGCGGAAATCCCGCCGATATGCCATTGCTTCGATGCGTGATCGTGAAGCGCTGGAAGCGACGTCTCTGGGCGAGCTGACTACCTTTGTCGAAGGAGATGGAAAACGTCTTCGACTGGCGAACACATTTCCGCTCATCGCGGTTGCTGCTTCGCAAGAGGGCGAGAATGAGTTGAAGGCGATTCTGCAGCAGGTTTATCGTCTGAGTACCATTCCGGAACTTCCCGTCGTGCGGATCGACGATGCGACAGCTGAAACTGTTCCCCTGCTGGTTACGCAATTGCTCGAGAGCAGTCTGGATCGTCTTGTCGGCCATGTCAGCAGGGTTCATACCGAGCTTGCAATGCTGCGTCGCGAACGCGAGACGATGTTCGAGAATTACCGGGCAATCGAAGATGCATTTCATGCTCGCAACTGGGATTCCTCGACAGAGATATTCAGTCATTCCCCTTTGGTCGATCCGAAGGATGAAGGCTTTGCACGCCTTCTGCGTGAATCGGAAATTGAACAGCTATTCCCGGTTTCGAGCTACGCTGTTTCAGGTTTTTCTCTGCATTTCCGTGACTTGCCTGCCAATCGCAACGGCCAGCTGATCGTCACGCTGGACTATCTTGAAAACGGTGAGGGGATCGCCGAATGGCTGGTGCCTTACGGTGCGCTGCATTCGGAATGGAACTTCTTCTCACTTCCCAAGGCATGTGACGGAAACCATCGTACGTTGCGTCTGCGCATCTCCGCTACGGGAGGAGTGCCACCTGAACTATCGCTTGGTAACGTGATCGCCAATGAACGTTATGCGGCGCGGGCCCGCATTCCGCATGCCGATCTCGACATGCGCCCGCTGGCGTTGCGCATTTTCACCGGCTTACCGGGTGTTCGTCCGGCGTCATTGCCGAACGCCATCGTGCCGACTTCGCTGATCAACGGTCGCAAGGTAGATGATTATCGTCTGCCGATTGAATTGTTACGCAATGTGGCCAACGTTTCCGTTACGCCGATTACGCCCGATTTCCCGACTGTGCGTTTTCTGGAACACGAAGATGCCATCGGCTGTCATCCTCTTGAAGAAGGAATCACCGCAGCCGCAATCCGTCGCGTGGTTGCACCGGGTACCGTGCGGGTTTCGGCGCGTGCCGTGATCGACCATCCGGAAGGCCAGCCCTGCGCGGTCGGCCTGTTGCTGGTCAATCTGGCTTCGGATGTGAAGGAGGAAATCGATGCGATTTCCAGTCTCGACCGCCGTCGTCAGCAGGTGTTGTTCAGCGGCTGGTCGGAAGTTGCGCCCAATCGCCCGATCGACATCAACTTCATGCTTGAAGAACCGATTGATCGCACCATGGATCTCGTTGTCCTGAGCAAGGCAGCCGCAGATTCTGTCGACTTTTCCTGGCTTAAAGTCTTCAACTTCCGGCTGGTCAAGCACATCGAGGCGCGTCCCGTCCAGGAAATAGCCAAAGAGGCCGCGAATGTACGATAGATCGAAGGATTTGATCGTCGTTGCCATGCCGCTCTATGGCCATGCGGCGCTGGCGCTTGAAGCGCTGGAAAGCGTGCTGGCATCGGAAACTGTTTTTCGAACCCAGGTCGTGGTGTCGGTCGATGGCGATCCGCGCCGCGAAGTGTTCGACAGCTTGACGCTCTATGCGGCAGCCCACCCCAATATTCACATCATCTTTGGTGAGAATGCCGGTCCCGGTGGCGCGCGCAATCGCGCTGTCGATTATATTCTCGAAGAAATGCCAGATGTGAAGGCGGTGTATTTCGTCGATGCCGACAACCGGGTACAGCCGCAAACCATCGATACGCTTTATCGAAAGCTTCTGGCGTCGAATGCAGGTTGGGTCTACACTAATATCGACACCTTCTCAGTAAATTGGCGCGCGCATTATGGTGACGGCTATTCGCGTCTGATCCATTGTATCACCGATAATATCTGCGATACGGGATCGATGATTTCCGCGGATGTCTTCCGCAGCGGCGTCCGTTTCGACGATGACCGCCAGAATGGTTTTGAAGACTGGGAGTTCTGGCTCTCGGCGATTGAAGCGGGTTTTGTCGGCGCGCCGTGTCACGATACTGGCTTTGAATATCGCCTGCGTGCAGAAAGTCGTTTCAAGGAAGCCAATCGTGATCGTTCCGGTTCGATCAGCTTTTTGCGCAAGCGGCACAAGGCGCTGTTTCGCCGCCCGACGCTTGTGGGCTTCGAGCATGAGGAATGTCCGCGCTATGGCGTGATCCGGGCAGGCGAGGGGACGGTCAGTCTTTTCACCGATCTCAGCCTAGGCACCACGGATCTTAAGTTCGATGATGCAATTCGTGCATTCTGGGGCAGTGTTTCCGAACCGGATAATTTTCATTTTCCGCCATTCCTTGCCTCGTCCAATACGGAGACGCTTAAGCTTCTGGCGCGTTCACGGCTGTTGCCAAATATCCTGTCGCGGCTCGAGAAGCTGTCGGAACAGGCCAACATCGTCTTTGTGGAACTGACCAATGTCGAAGACGAACGGCGTATCGACACCGAGATCATGCCGTCGGGTACGCGCCAGCCACATGCCGATCTGATTTTCGTCTCGACGAAGTTGATCAAGGACATCATTGAAAATGATGCACTGGATTGGTTCGCTTCGTTGGGTACACAGCAATTGTGGCCCACATCGGCGCGGATGAAGGTCCGCTTTCCTTTCCCGCGCGTACGTCAACGCCGGGCCTTGTCGCGGCCTGAGCAGTCGATGCTTAATCTGGTCACATCGATTGCCACAAGCCCGCTGAAGCAGAGCGCTGCCATCCGTTGGACGTGGCGCCCGCGCCGCTTGCCCGCTTTGTCGGACATGTATCAAGTGCTGCGCGATGAGCTTGGCGGTGGGCCTGTCCTGCCGCTCGCACATAATACCGCGAAGAAAAAGACAGCTGCTGTTCTGGTGCCGAATGCATCGTTTGGCGGCGCGGAAAAGGTGGCCTATGCGGCTGGTCGCGAACTGAAGAATCAGGGCTTTGAAACCCATCTCTTCGTGCTCGGCAATGAACGCATGGATGTGCTGGACGAGTTCGACCAGTCCTTCGATTATCTCCACTTTTGGAAGGATGGCATTCCTGCCTGGGGCGATACAAACCGCTTTCTCGGTCAGGACTTCATCACCGAGGACCATCCACTTGACTGGAGTATCCTCCGTGGCCAGCTTTCAGGTTTCGATTTGGTCGTGAACAACCATGTCATGGCGGCGCATCCGCTGATGGGCAAGCTGAGATCCGAGGGAACGCGCACGGCCTGCTATCTCCATGTTGTGGACGAGACGGTCTTTCGCCGTCAGGCCGGGCAACCCTATGCGGCTATCGCCTTCGAACATGCCTATGATGCGTTTCTCACCTGTTCGGATCAGCTGAAGATCTATCTGCACAGTTTTGGCGTACCGTTTGAGAAGGTCTTCTCGGTGCCAAATGGCGCGAGCTTCTCCATCGATGCGAAGCAGCGCGCGCAGGTGACGGCTGCCCGCAAGGAAGGCCGCAAAGACCGACCCATGCGCATCCTCTATATGGGCCGTCTCGACCGCCAGAAAGGCATTGATCGGCTGCATGATGCAATCATGAAGCTGAGAGAGCAGGGCATTTCCTTCGACGCGCAAGCGATTGGCGGAGAGATTCTGTCCGACGATCCGAGCGCGTCCTGGATGACGAAGCTGCAGGACGCGGGTGTTTGTGTGTCACCGCCGGTTTTCGACGGCAAGGACATCGCAAACCATCTTGCCTGGGCCGATGTGCTTTTGATGCCTTCGCGTTGGGAAGGCGCTCCATTGATGATCGCCGAAGCGCAGCAGCTTGGCTGTGTGCCAGTGGCAACAGCAGTTGGCGCGGTCGATGAACTCATCAATCATGGTCGCGACGGCATCCTGATCCGCAATGGCAATGATGCGCAAATCGTCGCCGACATGACGCGTATCCTGACCATTCTTGCGCAGGACAATGACGCCCTGATGCGCACTGCTGAAGGCGCGCTTGCCTCGGCGGCGCACCGCACATGGAGTGCTGCATTTTCCGACTTCACGGATTGGGCCAATGAAATCAGCCCTGTCTATCCGAAATCCCGGTCTTCACAGCCGGACGTTACAGATGATGCCAGCGCGATTGCCGTTCTCCCCGGTCGCGCGGTTGCCTGATTATACCAGAAAGGTCGACCTATGAGCCGCCCAGCCAACCCACGAATTCTCGTCACTGGCATCCCGAGCCATTTGACCCGCCTTATCCAGCGCGCGGACAAGGCTCAGGTTTATTATTCCGAAAAGCAGCGGGATTCGGAATCCAAGGATAATTTTATCCAGGAGCTGAAGAACATCAGCAATACGGGTAATTATCTGATTGGAGAAGGCGCCATGACCGCCCTTCTGCCATCCGCCAAGCATGTTCCGTTCTGGCATCTCTATAATTGTGTCAATAACGGAACGGGTCTGGAAGAGATCAACAAGGAATTCGATATCTGCGTCTTCACCTGCGCAAACCTTCTGCGCAAGGGACTTTCAGCGGATGCCGAAGCGCTTGTTCTGTCCAAACTCGACATGCCCGTCGTCATGCTTGGCATCGGCATCCAGAACCGGCCTGATATTGAAGGCGAGGACGGGCTGCCTGTGGGCACGAAGAAATTGCTCGAAGTATTGAAAGGCCGCGAACACTATTTCCTCACGCGCGGCGAGAATGCCGCCGGTTATCTGCGTGATCAGGGCTTTTCCTATGTTCGCCCGGTTGGCTGTCCGTCGCTTTATTTCCGGCCAGACAATATGCGCAAAGCGATCAGCCGTCTGCCGCAAGTGAAGGTAGGTGAGGGGCGTACTGTCTTCACCGGCTATATGGGGGCGGAACTGGAAACCATTGGCGACATGAATGCGCTCAGCTCCGATGACGGGCGCTCGGCCTATGTGGTTCAGGACGAACTTCTGCATTTCGACATGCAGCTTGAGCCGGACGCCAATGGACGCGCCTACGATTCAACCACCGGCGAACTGGTTGGCCCGCTCACCTACAAAGGCTCCGGCGATCTCAAGAAGAAGATCAGCGTTCACGCCTTTCTCGACACCAACCAGTGGCGTGCCTGGTGCTCGACCATGGATTTCTCCTTCGGACGCCGCTTCCACGGCAATGTCATTTCCATGCAGGCCGGTGTGCCGAGCCTGATGGTGGCGGTCGACGATCGCATGCGCGAAATGCTCAATTTCTCCGGTCTGCCGAAGATCGACGCGCGCGATCTAAACGCCGCCAACGACCGGCGTGCTTTTGTGAGCGATCATATTGCGGCGATGAACATTCCCGATGTGATCGAGAAATATTCGGACCGCGAACGCAACTTCCGAAGCGCTCTTTCAGAAATCGGCATTGGATAACTCCCATTCCACGAGCCGTTTTATAACTCCAGCGAAGATGGATCATCATGCGCATAATGATTACCGGCATTCCGTCATATTTGATGCGGACCGTCGAAAGCGTTTCCGGGGCGAGCGTGAAGCATCGCCCCTATTTCGAACCCATCCGCACGAAGAAGGATGTGATCGATCAGGTCAAGAAGATTGCCAATACGGGCAATTATCTCATCGGCGAAGGTGCCGCCAATGCCGTGCGCGGCCACGACGTGACCTATGTTCCGTTCTGGCATCTGGCTAACAGCCTCAAGTCACCCGACACCTATGCGAAGCTCAATGAGAGCTTCGATCTATGCCTGTTCGCCTCGGCCAATCTTTTGCGTCCGGGCTATGCGGCAACGACGGAATCCTTCGTCTTTGAAAAGCTGAATATGCCGATTGTCGTCATGGGTATCGGTATTCAGAAGAAGGAAAACCTCAAGGAAGAGCTACCAGAAGGCACGCGCCGTTTCCTTGAAATTCTGCGCCGCAAGGAAAGCTTCTTCCTGACGCGCGGTCATTTCACGGCGGAATTCCTGAAAGATGCGGGCATGAAATATGTCCGCCCGACCGGCTGTCCGTCGCTCTATTATGCGCCGGATCAGATGAAGCGCTCGCTGAGCCGACTTGCTGATCCAAGCCTTGCGGATGCACAGAAAATCTCCTTCGGCGGCTATCTTGGCAGCGTGGCCGATACGATTGTCGATGCGCATGCGCTGCTCGAAAAGGACAGTGTTGCAAGCTATGTCCTTCAGGATGAAGTAATCGTCTACAATATGAACATGGCCGGCGAAGACCATTCGGAAGCCTATGATCAGGCGGCAAGCCGCATCACCGCGCCTGTCGAATACAAGCATATGGAGAAATGGCAGCGCAAGAATGAGCTGCTGGTGTTCTTTGATACGCACAAATGGCGCAGCTGGATTTCCAGTCAGGATTTCGGTTTGAGCCGCCGCTTCCATGGCACGATCATCGGCATGCAGTCGGGGATTCCGGGGCTGATGATTGCCGTCGATGATCGTATGCGCGAAATGCTGGGATTTGTCGGCTTTCCGCATATCGATGCCAGCGTCTGGAATCGCGAGCCACAGAAAAAGGCTTACCTGCGCGACTTCCTTTCGAAGATTGACGTGCCAGCCGCCATCAATCGCTATTCAGAATGCGAAGCCAATTTCAACGGCGCGTTGAAGGATATCGGTATCCGATGAAACTGACGGTTAGGAGCGCCGGGGGCAGAAAACGGGTAATCGCAGCGCTTTTGGGCGCTGCCATGCTCGGCATCATGCCGATTGGTGCTTTTGCTGACACGCGCTTCGGCGTCAACCGGGTCAATATGGCCTGGTTGCCCGCCGCTGAACGCGAACAGATATTCGACCAGATGGTGAAGAATGGCGTCGTTGCCGTGCGGCTTTCGCTGACGCGGCCCATCGACCAGAGCATCGATGCGGTGCGGCTTGCGCATGAAAAGAAGCTGGCCGTGCTGTTGGAAGTCTCGCTAAATAATGTGGATTTCTATCCGGAAGGTACCAAGCCGCGTTCGGGGCGAGGCCGCATCTGGGACATGTACCGGCTATCGGATATTGATCAGAAACGTTTCCAGACAGCGATTGGTGATGCGCTTCAAAAGATCGATGCGCTTGGGGTGCCTCTCGTTGCCGTGGAACCCGGCAACGAGATCAATTGGGGCGCCTATAATGGTGATCTTGCCATTCTCCCCAACGAAAAGATGAAGACCGCTCGCTCGCTCGACGAGATGGAAGAGCTGCCTCTGGTCGAAAAAGGCGCTGAGAAGTACGTCGAACTTTTGCGAATCGTGCGTGCGGAACTGGCGAAAACCAGATACAGCGCCAAGGCAAAGGTCGTATCTGCGGGCTTGTCCGACATCCCCTTCATCGATGCCGATCGGCGCGGGATAGATACTGTCGACCCAGCCGCCTTTACCGATCTTCTCAAGAAATATGGTCTGGATGGCGCTGCGGACGGCTACGGCATTCACATCTATCCGGGCAGTAGTGGCACGCGGGCCGCACGTGCAAAGCACATCAGCAATGCGCTTTCTTTCTGCGGCGGTGCCGATGGAAAGCCATGCTGGATTACGGAATGGGGTTTTGCCAACAAGTCCAAGACCTGCCCGGCAGATGATAATAATCGCCAGCAATTGGTCGAAAAGGCGCGGGAGCGCTTCCGGCAGATGATGGATAGCGGCCAGATCGCGGCCGCTTATTATTTCGATTGGGATGAGGGAACTTACGGCGTCTGGCGCTGCGGGGCTCTGACCCCGGCAGGCCAGGCCGCAATGGTGACGAAATGAAACTCAAGACTGTAATCATTGGTGGTTCCAATACCGTCATGCTGCCCGGTTATCTGCCGACCCTGCTTTCGACCATGGCGCGGCGCGGAGTCGAGCTGGATATCGTGGCCGATCTCGCGGTCGGCGGTACGACGAGTGCTTTCGGCCTTTACCAACTGAAGATTTTCGAGCAGCTGGAAGACTGCGAATTGCTGCTGATCGAATATGCCATCAATGATGCGTTCGTTTATGGTGATGAACGGCGTCCATTCCGTCATTGGGCACGATTTTACGAGGGAATTATCCGCTACGCACTTGAACGCAATCCGAACCTGCGTATTGCGACGCTCGTATTTGGTGCGCGCAATGGCTCGTTCCTCAATTCCGTTCCATCGATCGATGCGGGCATCAATTATATCTCGCAATGGTATGGCACGATCTGTGCCGATGTCTCACGCATGCTGATGCAGCAATATGGCCGCGATGTCGTGAGCAACCCGGCCTTCTATCTCGATCAGGGCCATTATGCTCGGCCTGTCTCGACAACCATCGTTGCGAATCTGATCGCCGATGTTCTTGAACCAGCCTTGTCGGTTCCACATCGTGCCAAGGCGCTGCCCTTTGCGATTGATCCCGACCATTTCGCCAATGCGCGAGCTTTGAGCGGCGAGCAACTTTGCAAGCGGCTTGGCCGCGTGCCGGTCCAGTACAGCAATCGCCGCTTTTCGATCTCGGCGCTTGATCTTGGCTTGGACCGAATGCGCTTTGAGGTGGATAACGGGCAGTTGCTGGCGCTTGGCTATGTGTGCGATCCGCGCATTCCGCCGCTCGATGTGGCGATGGGCGGGGAGGTGCATCGCGCTGCGATGATGAAGGGCGGCGTGCGCGATGGAACCTACAAATTTCTCGTTTCGATGTTGAGTTTCGAGTTTCTTTACGGCGCGAAATTGCTGGAGGCTCGCGGAAATGTGGCGCTGACCCTGTCTGGAGCCGAAGAGGGCGTGGAGCATAGGCTGCATGTTCCCAAAGACAGTGCCCACCACGAAGAACTGCCTACCGAACCGGTGCTTCCGATCACCGGCATTCTGTTTTCCGGCAATCTGAAAATCATGTCGCTGGAGAAGAAAACTGCGCTAAACGCGGTTTTGTCCGAAGCGGCCCAGTAGTTCGCTATTCTACAAAGATATTCACACTGGCGGCCCGTCCGGCAGCATCAACCACGGTCAATGTCGAATATCCGGCTCCGTCCGGTTGCCAGTTTGTTGTCCGCCTCCGCTCAATTTCAGCGATGGGTTTACCATTGGCAAGCCAGCGAAACGGTGCGCGTCCGCCTTGTAATTTCAGCACGAGCGGCGATGCATTATCGGTCAGGGCTTTCAGTTCGACATGCGCGCCATCCGGTGGGAATACGATGCGCGGCGCTGGCTCAATCGAAGCCTTAAGAACCGGCAGAGGATCGTTTGCCGACGAAAACCGTATCTGCGTCACAGGAAGATCGGCGCGCGCTGTGCGAAACGCGCCAGCAGGCGCACGCGGTAGCGGAACGGACGCAACGCCTGACCGTACAAAGGCTTCAAACAGGATGGGAGCCGCCGAGACATAGCCGGCCAGCCCCGGCACCGAGCCGCCATCGGCACGCCCGACCCAGACACCCAGCACATAACGCCCGTCATAACCGACCGACCAAGCATCACGATATCCATAGGAGGTGCCGGTCTTGTAAGCGAGGCCGAGGCGTTTCGCGCCTTGCGGCGGCACGACACCAGCCAGAATATCGCCAATCTGCCACGATGCCTGCTCGCTCAGAATAGGAGCCGATGGCTGCACAGGTTCTGAACCTTCGGTGCCGTCACGAAGGGCTGCTCCTCGCCCGCCATTGGCAAGCCCGGTATAAAGCTGCACCAGATCGCGCAGGGTGATGCCCGCGCCGCCAAGCCCGATGGCAAGCCCCGGCGCTTCGCCTTTCGGCAATTGCAGGTTGACGCCAACCTGGCGAATGCGCGTGGTTAGCCGTGCAGGACCAATTGCATCAAGCAGGCTGATGGTCGGCACATTCAGCGACATTTGCAGCGCCTGGCGGATGCTGACATCGCCCTGATAGCTCATATCGAAATTGCGCGGACGATAGCCTGCAAAATCCTGCGGGCGGTCCTCGATGATGGTTTCCTGCGCAATCAGTCCCTGCTCGAAGGCCAGCCCATAGATGAAAGGCTTGAGCGTGGAACCGGGCGAGCGCACGGCGCGGGTCATGTCGATCCAGCCCTGCCGCTTGCCGTCGAAATAATCAGCGGAGCCGACTTCGCCTAAGATATTGCCGTTGCGGCTATCGGCCAGCACCATGGCGACCGATACTTTTGGCCCAAGCTTGGCAGCGGCTTCCCGAGCCACTGCTTCCAGTCCTGCCTGCACCGACTTTTTAAGCGTCAGTTGATGCCGGGCCTCGGTCGGCGCCTGCTTCAATGCGAGATCGGCAAAGTGAGCGGCCAATGAAGGCAGGGGATGACGCGTAGCGGATATGCGCTCACGCGATGCGCGCTCGGCTTCTTCGCTCGTGAACACATCGGACGAAACCATGCGTTTTAAAACACGATCCCGCGCGGCAACTGCGTTCTCCATCTCGCGATCCGGGCGGCGGCGCTCCGGCAATTGCGGCAGAGCCACAAGCAATGCGGCCTCCGATATGGTGAGGCGCAGCGGCTCCTTGCCAAAATAGGCTAATGATGCCGACCGTACACCTTCCAGATTGCCGCCATAGGGGGCGAGCGTCAGATAGCGTTCGAGAATTTCAGACTTGCTCAGCCGTCGTTCGATCTGGATCGCACGCGCCAGCTGCCGGAACTTGGAGCTGAAGCTGCGGCTTTCGCGCGGCTCGATCAGACGGGCAAGCTGCATGGAAAGCGTCGAGCCGCCCGACACGATGCGGCCACTGCCTGCAAGCTGGTAAGCGGCGCGCAACAGCGCCCTGAAATCGATGCCGCCATGATCGTAAAAACGCTTGTCCTCATAGGCGATCAGCATTTTCACGAATTTCGGATCGACATCTTCAATGCGGGTATTCAAGCGCCAATAGCCGTCCGGCGTTGCATAGGCACGCAGCAAAGCGCCGTCACGATCCATGACTTCGGTGGAAATGGTCAGCCGTTCCGGCAAAGGCGGAGGATAAGCGCGGTCGAGCCAGTCAAGCCCAGCGACCGTTCCTACAGCGGCGATGCCGAGAAACGCGGCACCGCCAATCGTTATTTTCCACCGCCTTTTCATTCGTCTGGCCGCGCTATGGCGCGGCCACCTCCATCATGCCCGTTGCCGTGCGCGCTGCAAATTGCGGACGATACATGTCCTCAACAGTTGCTGCCGGATGCGTGTAAAGACCGGGCGTCACCGCACGCACCACATAAGCGAGCGTGATCGGCTTCTTCTCGCCTGCAGAGCGGTCGAAAGCGGCCACAAAACGATCATTGCGGAATTCGAGATGCGCTGCCTGTGTGCTTTCAAGCCATGGGAAATTGCCAAGATCGGCACTGGAAACAAGGCCCGGATTATCGATCTCGAAACCAGCTGGCAGCAGATCGGTCACAAGCAGACGCGATTGCCATTCCTGCAGATCGTCGATTTTGAGAACAACCACATAGCGCTCATTCTGGTTGACGCCTGTGACATTGGCCAGCTCGCCATCAAGCGTATAATAGGTGCGCTCGATGTTGAAACCTTCTCCACCCGCAGGCAGTGACTGTGCGGGCGGCGCCACCGCAGTCACGACCGCATCGACCGAACCCTGACCCTTATTGGTGACGACCAGCGGCTGTGCTTCAAGGGCTGCGCCATTGAGACGCTCGGAGAACGAGCCTTGATGCGCGGTGCCGTTGATGTCGAGGCTGATCGCGCCATTGTCATCCTGCAGGCCGCGTGCTGCAAGCAGCATCCACGCCTGATCCTGCGTGCTCAAGTAACGCGCCTTTTCACGCTGGAACTTGACCAGCGTAATCAACGACGGCAGCACTTTCGGGGCAGGCTTGGTCTCGGTAGCAAGCGCCAGCATGGCTGCGCCATCACGCAGCGGCGAACCGTAATCGGAACGATTATAGTCAAAGCTTGACTGGCTGGTTGCGAGCTGGAGCGACGAATTGAACACGCGTTCCGAACGAGGCTGGTCGCCATAAAGGGCAAGTGCTGCACCAAGCTGGGCAACGGCCATCGGGCTTGCAAAGTTTTCAAGCTGGGTATCGGCAAAGTAACGCAGATCGCCAACAGAAGCCTTCTTGTTACGTGCCAGAACATAGAGCGCATAGGCAATGTCGTTGCCACGTTCCTTGACGTCGGTGGTATAGCCGAGCGCATTTTGCAGATTGGAAAGTGCGGAGAGCATCGCCTGCTGCGGCACGTCATAGCCCTTTTCGCGGGCACGCGTCAGGAAGTCGGTCACATAGGCGTCCATCCAGAGATCACCCGATCCCGGCGACCAGAGGCCAAACGAACCGCTCGAAGACTGGTTGTTGAGCACGCGGAAGATGGAATCCTGTACGCGCTTTTTAAGTTCTTCCTGACTTTCCAGACCCGCTGCCGCTTCCGTACCTGCCGCCATGTCGCTCAAATATAGCAGCGGCAGTGCGCGGCTGGTGGTCTGCTCTGTGCAGCCATAAGGATAGCGGTCGAGCGCCATCAACAAAGCTGGCACATCAAATGCGGCACTTCGCGTCACACCAACGCTGACAAAAGCACCATCAAGCAGGCTTTCAGACAGAAGGCCGCCATCGACTCTCACACTCCCGCCATTGGCGCCAAGATTGACGACATGACGGCTCGTGATCGGCAGATCGACCGGGCGCACCGGCAATGCCAAAGCCTGCTCAACATTGAGGCCCGCATCATTGGAAAGCCGGATCGTCACGCCACCGGCACCTGTGGCCACAGCATTGAGCGGAACGGTGATCGACTGCCGCTTGCCACCGGTCAGCGCAATGCTTTCAGGATAAGAGCCAACCTCGACACCGAGATTATCGGTGGTTTCAAGGCTCACATGATAATCGCCGTCCGGTGCATCCGTATTGGCAATATCGAAGTGGATATTGGCCTGATCACCGGGGGCCATGAAGCGTGGCAGACCAGCAGTGATGACCACCGGATCGCGGATGATGACATCACTGACCGCATGACCTACGGCCTTCTTGGTCCATGCAACAGCCATTACGCGCGCCGTGCCGTTGAACTGCGGTATGTCGAAGGTGATCGTTGTCTTGCCATCGCTGTCGAGTTCAACCGGACCGGAGAACAGCGCAAGCAGTTTTTCGGTGGGTGGGCTGCCTTCGGCTGCCATATTGCCACCGTCGCCGCCTGTGCGCAGCTTGCCCGTGACACCGAGCGAACCGTCGATCAGGCGACCATACATGTCGCGTATTTCAAGGCCCAGCTGACGCTGGCCGAAGTACCAGTTTTCAGGGTTCGGCGGCTGATAGCGTGTCAGGTTGAGAATGCCGACATCGACCGCCGCGACCATGACATAGGCCTGCTCGCCACCCGCATTTTCAACCGAAACCGGAATGGACAATGTGGAGCGCGGCGCGATCTTTTCAGGCGGGGCGAGCTTGACTGCAAGCTGCTTGTCGGCAGGGTCGACCTTCAGCCATTTAAGACCAATCGCACGCGCAGGCATACGGCTTTCAATAGCCTCACCCGGACGGAACAGCGTTGCCGTAACATAGGCGCCCGCACCCCAATCCTCACCCACCGGAATATCGATGGTCGTGCCACCTTCCGGCACGCTTGCGGTGATTGTCTTGAGCAGCTTTTCCGCACCAATGGTGATGAGCAACTCACCGGCAAAACGCGGGGAGATTTTCAGTTCTGCCGTATCACCCGCCGCATAATGTTCCTTGTCGAACGCGATTTCGAGCCCGTCCGGCGTTTCGGTCGAGGTTGAGCTGACAAACCAGCCCGCATCAAATTCATAGCTTGTGGCCGGACCCGAAGCATCAGCGGATTCGATTTCCAGACGGTAACGGCCCCAATCGACCGGCAGACTGATTTCAGCTTCGCTATCGGTTGCAAGGTCGATCTTGCCGTTGGCAATCGCCTTGGTGAAAGTCACTGGTTCGTAGTTCCAGCTGTTGCCACTGCGATACCACTGATAATTACGCTCGATCTTGACCAGCGACCATTGTGCGCCATCAAGCGCCTTGCGATCCCCCTTGCTGTCAGAGGCGATCAGGCTGAACTTTGCAGTGCCGCCCTGCGGAACTTCATCGCCAGCGAAATTCGGGCGAATGCCGATGAGATCGGTTTCCGGCTGAATGGCAACATCGATCTTACGCTCAACCGCACGACCGCCGGTTTCGCGCATACGAACGGTCACGGCTGCATTTACGAGGCGCGTTGTTGACGGCATTTCATCGATTGTAACCGGGAAAGTCGCCTTGCCGTTGTCATCGACTTTTGACAGGCCATCGAGCGGCAGGCGTGTGGCTTCGCCCTGTTCTTCATCGGCGAGGCCGAAATAATACCCCTTAAAGCGGTCCCACTGACGCTTGGTCGAAAGCGTGACTTCGCCTTCAAGCGCAAGACCGGCGGCAGGCGCGCCATAGAGGAAACGACCGTCCACGGTGATATTGGCAGTTTCGCCAACAGCGATTTCCGGCTTGTCAGACGTCAGATCGAATTCGATCCGGTCCGGCACGAAATCTTCAACCAGAAACATCTGCGTGGCAATCGCTGGCTGCTTGGGATCAGTATAGACCGAAACATTCCAGGTGCCGCGCATGGCGTTCGACGGCAAGGTCAGGTCGATGGCATGACCACCGGCCAGTTTGCTGTCGGAAACGAGACGGCGATCTTCCACGCCATCGGGACGCGTGAAGATGAAGGTGAGCGGCAGATCATCGATTGCAGTTGCGGTGTCGTCACGCGCAAGCGCGCCTACATGCACAACTTCGCCCGCGCGATAAATGCCGCGCTCTGTCCATGCATAAAGATCAAGCGCTTTCGGCACAGCACGGCCCGTCACACCACGATCGGAAAGATCGAAACCGGCGCGAGCCATATCGAGGAATGTGAAATCCTCATCATGCTGACTTGCCATCAGCACCGCTGGCACCATGCCGTCTGTGCCGCGTGTCAGTCCCGGCGTAAACGTCGCCCGGCCATCGCTGTCGGTGGTCGCTTCGCCCAGCACTTCATTGTTGCGTGCAAGCAGCGTCAGCTTCACGCCTTTAAGCGGCTCTGCGCTTTCCAGCGAACGGGCAAACACATTGATGCCGTCCTGTCCGGTATAGGTCGAAAGGCCGATGTCGGAAACGACAAACCACTGCGTTGCCTTGGTGCCATATTCATCATCGGACTTCTGAACCAGCGGCTCGGCGGTCAGCACATAGACGCCAGGCTTGCGTTCCGGCAGTGCTTCATCAACCGGGAAACTGGTCGTTGCTTCCTTGTTCAGCTCATTGCCTGCAACCTCGATCTCACCCTCCCAGACAGGCGCACCCATCTGATCGGAAACCGTGCTGATATCGTAGCTGTCGAGCTGGCGCAGGAACTGATAGCCGGAGAGAAGCTGTGCCAGCGAACGATCACCGACGCGGTAAAGCTTGGCCTTGGCTGCATCGAGATTGACGCTCACCAGCGGAATGCCGCGGCGTGCCTTGGCTGGCAGCACGAAGCTGTCGCCGGTAAAGCGGACGGATGGCACGCGGTCCCGGACATAGATGGAAAGATTGACCGGTGCTGGCAGTGTTTCACCAATCGCAGCAGGCAGGCCCTGACGGAAGGTCACCGTATAATTGCGGCCATGTTCCAGACCCTCGACGCAGATCTGACGATCCTTGGCTTCAACCGCCTGCGGCGCACCATTGTCGAGTTTGACGAAGCTTGAATAATCGACACCGCTTTTCACCAGTTCTTCCGAGAACTGCGCGCAGATACGCGGCGCGGCGTTGTCGCTATCGACGGTGTTGTCGATGATGCGGAAACCTTTACGGGCTTTCAGGTCTTCATAGGCCGCACGAACGGATGCGGCATTGGCGAGATCGAGGCTCGCTTCATAGGCTTGCAGGGCCGGGCGGGATAGCTCGCGCTTTTCCAGTGCCTGCGCCATGACGGCAAGCGCTTGCGCGCGCTCATCCTTGGTGCGTGAGGTCTGGTAGGCAAACCATGAGGCCGACGTCGCATCGCGCTGGAACTTGGAACGTTCCTGACCATTGGACGGCTCGGTCGCAAGCGCTGACAGCGCATATCCGGCCCAGATTTCGCTTTCGTCCGGCGACATGCTGGCAGCCAGTCGGAATTTTTCCATTGCCGTGCGCGGATCGCCATTCATCCCAGCAGCGCCTGCTTCATTGCGCAGATCGCGCAGGCTGTCAGAGCTTTCAAGGCCGCTGATTTCGCGCTTGAGACGACGGGCTTCATCAACCAGATTGGCGGCAAAGAACGAGATGGCGGGCGGGGCGCCCATATCTTCAGCTTCACGTGCGGCTGCGGATTGCGTTACGACCTTGCCCGCAATGGAGCCCACGGACTGATTGAGCTTGTTGAAATCGGATTTCAAGAAGCACCACTTGACCTTCGGATTATAGGTGAAAGCAAGACATGCATTGTCGCCCAGACAAATGTTCTTACACTGGTCGAGCGAGACATTCTTCTCCGTGCGCAAGTCGAAGCCGAAATAATCGCTATCCTTGGTGATCTCTATTCGTCGGGTTTCGGCAGCGTGTGTGTCGTGCGGAGTTGCCGACAGGCAGGCCGTGACTGCAAAAGCCCATAAAAGTCGGTTGAAACCAATACGCATTTGCATCCCCTCACGTCGACCGGTGCCAATTCTAGTGTTCTATTAGAAAAAGCGAAAAGAATCCGGCTCATGTGAAGCCTCACCGTGACAAACTGTCAAGGCGAATAGGGGATATCTACAACTATTAGGATAATTCTAGAGGAAAGTACGTTCTGCGAGATATGCGCATCGCAGAACGTGCCCGGTACTTCAGATGACACCGCCATTGGCACGCAATGTCTGGCCATTCACCCAGCCGCCATCCGGTCCGGCCAGAAATGCGACCACTCCAGCAATATCTTCCGGGGTGCCCAAACGTTCGAGCGGACTCATCTTGGCCATGCGCGCGACCAGTTCTTCAGACTTGCCGTTCAGAAAAAGATCTGTGGCAGTGGGGCCGGGTGCAACGGCATTGACGGTTATGTTTCGTCCGCGCATTTCCTTGGCCATGATTGCTGTCAGCGTTTCAACTGCGGCCTTGGTCGCGGTATAGACACCATAGTTTTCGAGTTTTAAGCCGACGACAGTGGTGGAAAAATTGATGATACGCCCATTGTCACAAAGGCGTTTTCCAGCCTCCCGCATGGTGTTGAAAGTGCCTTTGAGGTTGATCGAGACGAGGTTGTCGAAATCAGCATCCTCAGTTGTTGTAATAGGCGAGAGTGCCATAATGCCAGCATTATTGACGAGAACATCTACGCCGCCGAAAGCGTCTTCGGTCGCATCGAACATTCTCTTTACTGCGGCAGGATCGGCAACATCAGCCTGTGCTGCTCGCGCAATGCCGCCCGAAGCCTCGATCTTGTTAACGACGGCGTCGGCGAGAGCGGCATTGCCTGCATAGTTGACGATGATAGTAAAACCGTCGTGGCCCAGTCTTTCGGCAATGGCAGCGCCAATGCCGCGCGATGCCCCAGTGACGATGGCAACCTTGTTTTTCATATCGGACATTGTCTGCTCCGTTCCGGTGGTTTGGTTTTGTACAACCCACAGCAAGATCGCACTTTTCTAACGCCGTTTAATCCGGCATTATTTGTCATTACTATCCGAAAGTAGCGAACAATCAGATGGACAGGTTTGATGCAATGCGGGTGTTCACCCGCGTATTGGAACGACGCAGTTTCACTCTGGCGGCGGAAGATCTCGGGATTCCCCGTTCAACGGTTACGGACGCGATCAAGCAGCTTGAAAAGCGCTTGGGCACACAGCTGTTTCTGCGAACCACACGCCATGTCAATCCGACGCTTGACGGTCAGGCATATTATCAGCGTTGCATAGAAATTATCGCCAGTGTTGAAGATGCAGAAGGCGGATTTTCCGGGGCAACACCCAGAGGCTTGCTGCGGGTAGAAGTGCAGGGGACGCTTGCGCGTCATTTTCTCCTGCCGGAATTACCAGCCTTTCTGGAGAAATATCCGGAGATTGAATTCTATATGACTGAAGGGGACCGGTTCGTCGACCTGGTTCGGGAAGGTATTGATTGCGTACTGCGCGTTGGCGCATTGCAGGATAGTGACATGATTGCCCGGCGTGTTACGACTCTGGATGAAGTCACCCTTGCATCCCCTTCTTATATTGCACGATTTGGACATCCAAAACATCCAGATGATCTGTCCGATGGTCATCGGATGATCGGTTTCAGGGCTAGCGGCAGTACAGCGCGCATGCCATTGGAGTTCACGATTGACGGTGCTCTGCGAACTGTCACGATACCGGCCTCGGTTTCAGTCAATGCTGCTGAAAGTTATACTGCGGCGGCCTGTTCGGGGCTCGGCATTATCCAGATACCCCGTTATGATGCGATGAGGTATGTCGCTGATGGAAAATTGGTGCCGATACTCGCTGCCTATCCACCAAGCTCATCAGCTGTATCTGTCGTATATTCGCGTGATCGCCAACTTTCTCCACGCGTCAGGGTGTTCGTTGACTGGCTTGTGGCAATATTCGCTCTTCAGAATAGCTGATGTTGTTAGCCTTTTGTTAATAATCCGGAACAAAACGGTTTTTTACGTGTTAGAATAGAAGATGCAGGATGCACATCGCTACGCACCATGGGAGGGAGGGCAGAGATGAGCAATATTCTATTCTGGACCGCTTTGGTCATTGTGCCCGTGCTTTTGGGTACGGCTTACGCCTATCTACAATCGATCCGACACAGAGACGATTTCTAGAAGTTCAAGCTATCTTCTGTGTTGTTTATCTGACTTGGTTAAATCCAAAGTCGATGAATTTGGCTGTGAGAATGTTGCACCCACTCAAGAGTGATTCCTTACTAATTTTGAGATGCAATCAATTTAAATCTCTGTGTCGGGTTGATGCAATGAAGGCAGCAAGCCGGATACACTTTTCCCAGATAAAGTTAATATTCGCCTCAAGTTGCAATCACCATTGATCTGCAATCATAATCTGTTTTTAATATATTATTTCCATTAAAAATTGTAATTTTTATGCGCGCATGCATTCCCCCGTTCAAGGGGGTGTGATGGATTTTGTAATGAAATTAATAGCTTATAGGTCTAAGTATATGTAAAGTTAGTTTACTCAGTGAGAGTGTGTTTCATATTGGAGCAACTGGCAGGGTTGTTTGAATTTTTTGATTATCTTTCTTCTATAGAAGTAGTTTCATTTTTAACGTGATATTTTACGTTGCCTAACGAAAGAAAATGCCCTTCTATTGGTGCAAGCGCCGCATTGTAAAGAGCTGAGGGGTTTCAATGCATTCTCGCGATATCGGCTCGCACGCCATTCGTTTTATGTCGGGCACAGCACTGATATCCTTGGGGGTGGTTTTGCTGCACAGCACTCCTTCCCTGGCTGCATGTCCGTTCTCTCCAACGTTCAGCGATGACACATTCATCTGCGATAGCGGTACATCTTCCGGTGGCCTTACCGATGCCGACGGCAACAACACGTTGCTTCTGCCATCTGGAGGAGCAGGAGCCATAAACGGTGATGTTGTCTTCGGCTCTGGCGGCGATCATGTGGAAGTCCATTCCGGTTCGATTCTGGGAGATGTCGATCAGGGCGACGGTCTTAATAGCTTTCTCATTACGGGCGGACACGTCGCAGGAAATGTCCGTCAGGGAAAGGATATTGACGAATTCCGGATAACGGGCGGCGAGATTGGGTCGCTTAATCAAGGTAATGGTTACGATCACTTTTCCATGTCGGGCGGGCGTATCGTTGATGCCTTTGACGACGGCGATTACGCCGTCATGACGGATGGCCGGATTGGTCGTGTCAATCTCAAACTCGACAACAATTATTTCAACATGTCCGGTGGAACGATTGACCGCAATCTGATTGCCGGCCTCGGAAACGATACAATTATCATTTCGGGAGGCATGATTGGCGGTAATATAAGCATCAGCAGCGGAACCGACAGTGTAACCATGACGGGTGGTACGGTCGCGGGCGATGTCCTGCTCGGTTTCGGTGACGACCAGTTCTCATGGAATGGCGGCGGTATAATCTATGGGAAGATCGACCTCGGACCAGATAACGATACGGCAATTCTCACCAATCTGACGGATGCTAATATCGGCGCGACCAAACAGCTTACCGGCGGCGAGGGGGCCGATGTTCTCACATTCGGTAACGTAAAGACGGGAAAAATTGCCCGTTTCGACAGCTGGGAGACTATCGATCTTACCGATGATACGCGTCTTGTTTTAGATAGCGCTCTTACGTTGGGCGACGCCGGAACAGGAACGGGGGCGCTTAACATCGATAGGACGAGCACGGTTTATGGCGGCGCTGCAAAAGGCAGCGTGAACCCATTCACCCCAGGTCAGCTGGCAAGCGTCTTCAATGCCGGGCGAATTGATCTTACCAACGGCGGAACGAGTACTGTCGACATATTTACGATCAAGGGTAATTATGTCGGGCAGAATGGTCTATTGTTCGTCGATACCGTTCTCGGTTCCGATAATTCCCCTTCTGATAAACTGGTGATCGACACGGGCGCTGCATCAGGCAGTACCAGTATTGCGGTCACGAATGTGGGTGGGACGGGTGCTGCAACGAACGCGGATGGGATCATGGTTGTGCAGGCGCTGAATGGCGGCTCCACCAGCCAGAATGCGTTTTCGCTGAACGGTCGTGCTGCAGCGGGGGCTTACGAGTACTTTCTTTTCAAAGGCGGTGTTACGGCGAACACGGCCGATAACTGGTATCTGCGATCCACTTTGATGCGCGGGAGCGAGCCACCGTCTACGACGGACGGAACTGCCGTCTCACCGCAAGAACCTGAAACGACTGCGCCGTCACCTGCACTTGAGCAGCCACCAGCAACTTTGCCCGTCGACCCCAATGACGGGAACCCGGACGACACATCAACTCCAGTAACAGAAGATGCCACAGCACCTGCGGCGCCTCCTCCACCAGATTCCGCCGAGGCACCCAACCCTCCAGATAATAGAACGGGACAGCAATATGGGGTTGCACTGCCCTTCGATGAAGCAGTTCCGCCCTCATCTGGGGCAACGCGGGTTCAGGGGGACGTGATCCCGCTCTATCGTGCGGAGGTGCCCGTCTATTCGGCTTTGCCACCGGTTGCGCATCATCTTGCGCTTTCTACTCTAGGCACCTTTCACGAGCGTCGCGGTGAACAGGACTTGCTTGAGACGGCCGGATATCTGCCTGCCAGCTGGGCTAGAGTTTTCGGACAAGACACCGACATGAAATGGAAAGGTACGGTCGCCCCAGGACTTGATGGAAAGCTATTTAGTATTCAGGCTGGACAGGATATCCTGGGTCGTGAGACGAATGGCGGACATTTTGACCGTCTCGGCCTGTTTTTCGGTTATGCGCGTGCGACCGGGGACGTCACTGGGCAAGCACTTGGCTGGAACGATCTCGCTGTCGGTGATCTCGAAGTTACGGGTACGAGTTTCGGCGGATATTGGACGCATATAGGACCTCAAGGCTGGTATCTCGACGCCATACTGATGGGAACGTGGTTCGGTGGTGATGCGACCTCGAATGGTGGCCAGAGTATCGACCTCGACGGACATGGGGTTACGGCTTCGCTTGAAGGGGGCTATCCTATCTCTCTGAGCGAAAGCTGGACACTGGAGCCTCAGGCGCAGTTGATCTGGCGGCGCCTCTCGCTTGACGATCAGGCTGATCGCTATTCTTCGGTAGAGTTCGATACAAATAAAGCGTGGACGGGGCGGGCTGGATTCAGACTGCAAGGCAAACAGGAAACATCGATCGGAAAACTGCGGCCGTACTTGAAAGCCAATCTCTGGCATAATTTCTCTTCAGACCAGACCGTGCGTTTTGCTACCGATCCGATTGTAACCGATCTCAAAGGCACTTCGCTGGAAGTGGGTGGCGGGCTGACTTTGGATATTACTGAAAAGGCTAGCCTGTTTGCGACAGCGGATTACACAACCAATCTCGGTGGCGAACGCAACCGGATATGGGAAGGTAATCTGGGGCTGAACATAAAATGGTGAAGGCAATGGCGGTCGAGTCGATCGCTATATTTTCAGAGGAGGGAACAACGGTAATGGGTAGACGTGCATATGAAAGACTCGCGAAAATCTGTGCATCCCTAAACACTTCCGAGCAAGAGCTGGCCTATTCTCTTGGTATCTCGCGAGTTGCGTTGAAATCTATAAATCGCGCTGACGCACCTCTTTATTTACGATTGGCATTAGCCGCGCTTGTATCTGAAATGAATCCGGATGAGGTGTTGGACTCCAAACGAGAGAATTCAGAAATGGAAGCACCTCTACAGCTCTTGTCAGTGAGGTGATCATCAAAAGTTATAGGTTCCAAAGGTGTTGTGGTGGCAAAATCTTTCGCCTTGCTTCTTTTGATTGGACTGTTTTGTTTTCCGCAGATGGCTGCCGCGTCTTGCACGCGAGCAGCCGATGCTGCGGATATCATGACGCAGCGCCAGCTCTCAGCTTTGCGCGCGCTGGAACGTAGCCGCGGTTGCAAAAGTGGCGACGAGCGTGGGGGATTCTTCAACCCATGCCGCGATCTTTCCCAGCGCATCGCAGCAATCCAGCGGCAACTTTCCTCTAGTTCGCTTGCATCGCGTTCATGTGCTGAACAATCGACCAGGCAGACCGCGAAAGTGAAGCTTGATCGACCGAAAGTTATATCGGTTGCGACCAACAACAAACCATGGGTGCCAAACGGCATTAAAGGCGCTTTGACTTACTGCGTTCGTTTGTCGGATGGCTATCTCTTTCCAGCTCCGCATTCGCAGTTTCAGAACTCCGATAATGTGAAGGAAACAATGGCACGATGCCGGTTCATTTGTCAGGGCGAAAACGTTGATCTCTATATTTTGAGTAATCCGAATGGCGAGACGGCTGATATGGTTTCGGTCTCGAGCGGTAAGCCTTATGTCGAATTGCCGACGGCCTATAACTATCAGGGAGACGGTGATTTCAAGAAGTGTAACTGGGCCGGATATGTCGGTAAGATCAGCGAACTGCGAGCCAATGATAAACGCGGTCGCGCGTTCAAAGATGTCGTCGTTCCCATGCCGGATACACGCCCGGCCCGTGGTGCCGATGTTAGTGTTTCCGCAACCTCGTTTGCACCCATAACAGATCGTAATGTTCGCGTTGTCGGACCGGCCTTCATTTTTGATGAAGATGTGGGAGACGTGAAACCTGCCACGTATTAATGCTGCTGCAAGCCACGTTCCCAAGGTCAATTTGAATGAGACGTGTCGCGATTGAGACTGAATAGCTTGCTTTCAGTCTGTAACCTCCTTGAACGGGTGTATCCAACTTATGCCCGAAAAATATCGATCATTGCATTGCTAGAAATCTGTCAGTGTTGTTCGACCTGGAGGAGGTAGACATGAGCAAGAACCGTGGCGTCGTTTATTTGCGGCCCGGGACAGTCGAAGTGCGTGATATTGAAGATCCAGCGTTAGCGGCACCGGACGGGAGGAAGCTGGAACATGCCGTTATATTGAAGGTGATCTCAACCAATATTTGTGGTTCGGATCAGCACATGGTTCGTGGACGCACCACAGCCATGCCCGGACTTGTACTTGGGCATGAAATCACTGGTGAAATCATCGAAAAGGGTAGCGATGTCGAGATGCTCGATGTGGGTGACATCGTTTCGGTGCCATTCAATGTCGCTTGCGGTCGTTGCCGTTGCTGTAAGTCTCAGGACACTGGCGTTTGCCTGACCGTTAATCCGTCTCGCGCAGGCGGTGCTTACGGATATGTTGATATGGGCGGCTGGATTGGCGGGCAGGCCCGCTACGTCATGATACCCTATGCTGACTTCAATCTGCTGAAGTTTCCTGATCGCGAACAGGCGATGGAAAAAATCCGTGACCTTACCATGCTTTCTGATATCTTGCCGACCGGCTTTCATGGTGCGGTCAAGGCTGGAGTCGGGGTTGGCTCGGTTGTGTATGTCGCGGGCGCAGGGCCAGTCGGTCTTGCTGCCGCCGCATCCGCACGCATTCTAGGTGCTGCGGTCGTCATGATCGGCGATTTCAATAAGGAGCGCCTTGATCACGCACGGAAAGTGGGGTTTGAGCCTATCGATCTTTCAGCAAGTGACCGTCTCGGTGATATGATTGCAGAGGTCACTGGCAGCAATGAGGTTGATAGTGCAATTGATGCAGTTGGTTTCGAGGCGCGCGGTCATAGCGGTGGCGAACAGCCGGCAATTGTGCTGAACCAGATGATGGAAATAACCCGTCCTGCAGGGGCAATCGGTATTCCGGGACTCTATGTCACTGAAGATCCCGGCGCCGTCGATAATGCCGCGAAACAAGGCAGTCTGTCGCTGCGCTTCGGTCTCGGTTGGGCCAAGGCACAGTCATTCCATACAGGCCAGACACCTGTTTTGAAATATAATCGTCAGTTGATGCAGGCTATCCTCCACGGACGCCTGAATATCGCCGAGATTGTCAACGCTCAGGTCATATCGCTTGAGGATGCGGCGAAGGGCTATGAGAGCTTCGATCAGGGCGCGGCGAAGAAGTTCGTTCTCGATCCGCATGGGCTTGTGGGCAAGGCTGCCTGATACATATTTATTCTAATGCGGGTGAAAGGGCGCTCCGATGAGCGCCCTTTTTATTGATATGGCAATAAATCTGTGACGTTACAGTTTCTATCGGACGGTATGGCGGTCACAGTCTTGCAGTCCATGTCATGAACATCGCTGTAAGCGGTGAAAAGCCGACGAAGACGGTCGGGAAGATGCTGGTCATGGAATCGTCGATTGGGCGCTGTTTGCAGCTTTATGCAAGACACCGGCCAAGTAGCCTGAATATTGATGGAATATACCGCGTCCAACGAGTGTTCACTGATGGGCGGTTCTTGACTATCGCGGCATGACACATCGGGACTGGAAAAGGCTTCCCAGGACTTGCTGTTTTGACTGGATTATCATGACAATTTTTCAGTATAATAAGACAATTCGTGATATGTCATGATGGAGTCGGTGGACGTATGTGGGAACCCATATTGGAAATGCGCAAGGGAGCCACCAAACACCGGCTTTTGACGGATAGAATTGTCGATGATATCGAGAAGGGCATTCTCTTGCCCGCCACGCGCATGCCCACTCATCGCGATCTGGCTCACAAGCTTGGGCTTTCAGTGCAGACGGTCAGTATCAGCTACAAAGAGGCGGAACGGCGTGGTTATCTGCGCGGCGAGGTTGGCCGGGGAACCTATGTCTGCAACCGTGTGACGGAGCGAGCGGACCGGTTCATGCTGGACCGGGATCCGAGCGGGACAGCGGATCTGTCGATTATTCGGGCCGTCTATACAGAAGCACATGAGAATGCCTCACGTCGCTTGCTGGAAGAAATGAGCCAATCGGACAATGCAGGCTTCATGCGTCCATGTCGTCCAATTGCGGGGCTGGATCGACATCGTGCTGTCGCGCGAGATTGGCTGCGCAGCTTATCTGTAGACGTTGATCCGGGGCGGATCATCATCACAAACGGTGCTGCACATGGATTGTTTCTTGCTGTCGCTGCTGTCGTCCAGCCAGGGGAGGTGGTGCTCACGGAAAGCCTGACCGACCATGGCATTATCGGTCTTGCCAATGTGCTTGGGTTCACTCTGCGCGGGCTCCCGATCGACGAACAGGGCATTTTACCGGATGCGTTTGAAACTGCCTGCAAGATTGGTGACGTCCGTGCACTTGTGATGATCCCTACACTCGGCAATCCAACCAGCCATCTGATGAGAACCGAACGCCGTATCGCTATTTCCGAAATCGCTCGACGATATAATGTCTGCGTTATAGAGGATGAAGTTTACAAGCCTATTCTCGAAGATAAACTGCCATCAATGCCGGAACTTTTGCCGGAGTTGGGCTTCTTTGTAACGAGCTTCACCAAAACGGTCATGACGGGATTGCGTACGGGTTATCTTGTTGTTCCGACACACTATTCCATTCGGGTTACATCCATTCTTCGTGTAACGAGCTGGAGCGGTGTCAACCTTATGGCTGAGATGGCCAGTCGCTGGATCGAAGATGGTACGGCTGCGGAACTTATTGACATTCAGCGCAGCGAGTTGCGATCCCGTCAGGCACAAGTGACCGACATTCTGGGGCCACTCGTGGCAGGCAGCAATCCGCTTTCTCTATGCGCCTGGCTGAAAATTCCTCGCAACTGGTCTGAGGATGGGTTGGTGCGCGCGCTTGCCAGCAAAGGCGTTGCGGTCACGCCGTCCGATCCCTTTGTGGCTGGTGCAGATCGAGGAAGCGGGGGCATCCGGGTCTGTCTTGGCGGACGGCTTTCGCGTTTGGCTTTGCAGACGTCGCTTGAGACGATCCGTGAGACTTTTGCCCAACTGCCGCCTGTCTATGATGTAGGATCAATTGCCTAGTCGATTGATTAGAGCATAATCCGACCGGAGTGAAACGAGGATCGATAAGATTATGCTTAAAATAAAATAGGTTGGAGCCGATCTGATTCAATCAGATCGAAATGCGCTCTAAAGTACCGACTGCAAGAACTCCTTGGTCCGTGCTTCCGTTGGAGACTGGAATATCTGCTCCGGCGTGCCTTGCTCGCAAATGCGGCCTTTATCGAAAAAGCAAACGCGGTCAGAGACTTCGCGGGCAAATCGCATTTCATGCGTGACAAGAAGCATGGTCAGATCATGTTCCTGCGCCAGCCCCCGAATGACGGAAAGCACTTCACCTACTAACTGCGGGTCAAGTGCGGATGTCGGTTCATCGAACAACAGGACGCGCGGGCGCATGGCAAGCGAGCGAGCGATAGCGACACGTTGCTGCTGACCTCCCGAAAGCTGTGAAGGATAATGATCCTTCTTGTCAGTCAACCCTACAAGCGACAATAAGTCGAGCGCACGAGCTTCCGCCTCGCTACGCTTCATGCCCAGAACATGAACCGGGGCCTCGATGATATTACGCAGCACCGACATATGCGGAAACAGATTGAAGCTCTGGAACACCATGCCGACATGCGATCGGATCTTGCGCAAATGGCCGTCACTCGCCTGAAATTGTCCTTTGCCGTTCGGCTCATGATAGGACATATCGGCGAGTTCAAGTGTGCCTTCCTGAAACGGTTCCAGTGTCATGAGAATACGGAGCACCGTCGACTTTCCTGATCCCGAAGGGCCGATGAGTGTCACTTTCTCGCCGGTTTTTACCGAAAAGTTGAAGCGATCCAGCACTGTCAGTGCTCCGAAGCGCTTGGTTACGTCCTGAAAGCGGATAATTTCCTGGGTCATTTGAGAGCGATCCCGTTTTTTGGAAGTGTGCGTTCGAGCAGGCGTATGAGCGCCGAACAAATTAGAGTCAGCACAAGGAAGATCAGCCCGACCATCGACAGCGGCACTAAATATTCGAAGGTACGGTCGCCGATCAAATTGGCGAGGTTCAGCATGTCGACAATGCTCACGACAGATAGAACCGGCGTCTCTTTCAGCATGGAAACGAGGTAATTACCCATGGCCGGAATGATCCGGGGAATGGCTTGCGGAATGACGATATCGCGATAGGTACGCCACGGTGTAAGATTCAAAGCGCGTGCCGCTTCCCACTGGCCTCGCGGGATGGCTTCGATGCCGCCGCGATAAACTTCCGAGGTGTAGGCTGAATATTGAAGGCCAAGTGCCAGAGCGCCTGTCAGGAAGGCAGGCAGAATAATGCCGTAGACCGGCAGCACATAGTAGAGGAAAAACAACTGCACCAGCAGCGGTGTGTCGCGCAGGAACTCCACCACAACGGCTGTCGGCCAGGATATGATCTTATATGGGCTGCGGCGCAGCAGTGCGAAAACGAGACCGAGCACCAGCGCAATTGCGAAACCGGTGGCAGCAGCCTTCAACGTTACGGTCAGACCGATTGCGAGAATTGGCAGAATGGAAATCGCGAAGGAAAGTGTGGACGAGGTGTCCCAGGCATAGCCGTAGATCATGCGAAACCTCCAGCCATGGTCTGGCGTCTCAGGCGCCGCTCCAGCCAGCGAATGGCAGCGGCAAGCATGAGCGCCATCGCAAAATAGCCGAGCAGGGTCAGCGAATAGATTGTCACGCTGTCGAGGGTCAGATTGCGCAAGCGTTGAGCCTGGAAGGTCAGGTCGCTGATCGCAATCAGCGAGGCAAGCGCGGTATCCTTGAGATTGTGGATTGCAAGGTTACCGAAGGCCGGCATCATTTCGACCACCGCCTGCGGCAGGATGACGTGAAACAGGGTATGCCCCTTGCTGAAATTGAGTGCGCGTGCGGCTTCGTGCTGTGCTTCGGGAACAGCCTGCAAGGCGCCGCGCACCACTTCCGCGCCATAGGCGCCGATGTTGAGGCCAAGCCCCATGATGCCCGTCGTGATCGGATCGAACGAAATGCCGATCAACGGCAAGGCATAGTAGAGCCAGAACAGTTGCACGAGCAGAGACGTCCCGCGGAATATCTCGATATAGATCACCGCAATCGTGGATAGGACCGGCCCGCCGGCGAAACGGGCAATCCCGGCTGCAAATGCCAGTATAGTGCCGATGGCCATCGAACTGAGGGCAAGAATGGCGGTGATTTGCGCCCCCTTGAAAAGGGCGGGAAGATATTCCGTCCAGTGCATATGGTCGTCTCCCGGTTGAGATGAGACAATGCCCGCCGAGCCGCTGGCCGGTTCGGCGGGCCGCAAATCGATTTACTTTGCGTTGCAGAGGCTGGCCGTATCCACGGTTCTTGCAGCTTCTACGCTTTCTTCGCTAAGCCCGTAGTTCATCAGGATTTTCTTGTAGTCATCGGTCTTTTTGAATTCGATAAGTTCCTTGTTGAAGGCCTCATAGAATTCCTTGTCTTCCGGGCGGAAGCTGAAAGCGCCGAAGCTTCTGGCGGATTTGCCGTCGACAACCGGATCGGTGAATGGGTGCGCCTGTTCCAGTTCCGGTGAATTATCGACCAGTTTGGCCACCGTCAGCTCGGTCGCCGCATAGGCGTCGGCGCGCCCGGTCTGGACCGTTGATGGCGCGTCGGCATTGCCCTGGATCATGACGATCTGCGATTCATCAATGCCCATTCCATGCAGGAAATCGATCTGGTCCGCGCCGGAAACGATCGCGACTTTCAGCGATGGGTCCTTCTTGATGTCTTCATAGGAATGAATGTTCTTCGGGTTTCCCTTGGGAACCAGAAGGCCCTCACCGTAACTCGAATTCGCAACGGTGAACTGCACCTGCCTGCAGCGATCGGGCAGGACGTTTTGCTCTGCGGCAACGAATTCGAACCGCTTCGCCTTCAGGCCGGGAATGAGCGAGCCGAACGGAGTAACTGTCCAGTCGATTTCCTCGATGCCGAGTTTCTTGAAGATTGCAGCCGCGACATCAGGGCCGATGCCCTTGGCCGCGCCGCTTTCGTCCATGTAGCCATAGGGGACTTCGTTGGCTGTCGCTCCGCGAACGAAGCCCGCACTCTTGAGATCGTCGACCGTGACGGCCTGTGACGGAAGCGTGAGAGCGAGAACCGCAGCTGTCGAAAACAGGGCGGAAATCGTATGAAGTTTCATGCGCATCGTGTTCACTCCTCTTTATGAATGCCGGTTGTTTTTGCCCGGCTTGTCGGTGGCTGGTATTGATCGGTTTACTTCGAGGCAGGCTCCTTACTGATCGTGGCAATGACCGACAGGCAGTCGCCCATCTTGATGAGACCGGGAAAATGCCGGGCCGCAAGAACGCCGTCGAGCGCTGCGCGGTATTCCTGCGGAGCCACGCCGGTGCGGGCGACGGTATGAACGCGCGCAATGAGGTCGCCTTTGCGTAACTCCGTACCGAGATCGACCAAAGGCTCGAGCAGGCCTTCCGTATCGGCAAAGCCGAAACATTCCTGCGACGGCATATCAAGCCATGTCGTGGGGGATAGCTCCATTTCCCCTTGCAGAATGCCTGCATGACGCAAAAGGTTGCGGATGCCGCGTTTGGCTATGGAGGCCGTGCGGGCGGAAATCGTGCCGCCGCCGGAAAGCTCGGTCGTGACGAATACCTTGCCCGCTTCTTCCGCTATCGTATCGTACATGCCGACAGCGTCGATCTCGATCATCCGCATGGAGAAAGGTGCCGAAAAGGCTTTGACGGCCGCAAAACAGCGAGCTTCCTGTGCTGTGTCGGGCAAGGCGTGTGCGGCGGCATAAGGCAGGAAATCGAGCGTTCGCCCACCGGAATGAAAATCCATGACGATATCGGCTGCGGGCAGAAGGTAGCGGGTGAAATAATCGGCAATCTTTTCTGTGACGGTGCCATCCGGGCGCCCCGGAAAACTGCGGTTGAGGTTGCCCTTGTCAATGGGGGATGTGCGCGTTCCCGCCAGAAAGGCAGGAAAGTTCATTGCAGGAACGATGATGACCCGTCCGCTGATCTCTTCAGGCTTCAGATTGGCGGCGAGATCGTAGAGAGCGACCGGGCCTTCATATTCGTCGCCGTGATTGGCTCCGGTCAGCAGGGCCGTTGGACCATCGCCGTTGCGGATCACGCAGATGGGCAGCATCAGCGATCCCCAGGCGGAATCGTCCCTCGACCATGGCAGCCGCAAATGCCCGTGCTGCACGCCGTCGCGGTCGAGATCGACGGTCGGCGTGATCGGGGAGGGACGTGAGGGAGGCGAGGTGTGCATCATCGCGGCGTCCTAATCCTTGACCACGAGCTTGCGCGGCACATTCGACAGGCATTCCACGCCCGTTTCGGTGATCACGATGCTTTCGGTGATCTCCAGCCCCATGGTTTCCAGCCAGAGACCTGTCATGAAATGAAAGGTCATGCCGGGCTGCAATTCGGTGCGGTCGCCGGGGCGCAGGCTCATCGTGCGTTCGCCCCAATCGGGCGGATAGGACAGGCCGATGGAATAACCCGTCCGGTTGTCCTTGATGATTCCGTATTTCTTCAGCACGGCGAAGAAGCCGTTTGCGATGTCTTCGCATGTATTGCCGGGGCGGGCGGCGGCAAGTCCCGCCTCCATGCCTTCAAGCGTTGCCTTTTCGGCATCGAGAAATGCCTGCGTCGGCTTGCCGAGAAATACCGTGCGCGACAGCGGGCAATGGTAGCGTTTATAGCAACCGGCAATTTCGAAGAAGGTGCCTTCGCCGGTCTTCATCGGCAGATCGTTCCAGGTCAGATGCGGTGCTGATGCGTCGGGTCCGGAAGGCAGCAACGGCACAATGGCTGGATAATCGCCGCCGAAATCATCAACGCCGCGCGTGCCTGCATCGTAGATTTCAGCAACCAGATCGCATTTGCGCATGCCCGGCTCGATTTTGTCGACAATGCGCCGGTGCATGGCTTCAACGATGCGACCGGCCTTGCGCATATAGTCGATTTCCGTCGGGCTTTTGACGGCGCGCTGCCAGTTGACCAGTCCTTGCGCATCCATGAAGCGGGCATTCGGCAGGTGTTTCTGCAAAGCATGATGCGCGGCAGCTGTATACCAGTAATTGTCGAACTCGACGGCGATGGTTTTGTTAGCCCAGCCCTTTTCTTCCAGCATTGATGCCAGCAGATCCATGGGGTGTCGTTCCAGCGACTGCACATAATGATCGGGATAGCCGATAATATTGTCGTGGCTGAGCCATGCAGTGCGTTTCGCGCCGTTGCCATCCTGACCGCGACCGTACCAGATCGGCTCATCTTCCATCGAAAGCACAACGCATTGATGAACATAGAAGGACCAACCGTCATAGCCGGTGAGCCAATGCATATTGGAGGGGTCAGTGACGATGATAATATCGAAGCCTGCCTTCTCCATGGCGCGACGGGTTTTGGCTATTCGCTGATCGTATTCCGCGCGGGTGAAGTTGAGTTCCACACTCATCGACTGGCTCCTGCAGTTTTGGTTGAATCTATTTTCGCGCCTGCGTCGTGCAGGCTGGCACGCTCCGTTGCGAGGCGCGCTATCGCAGTGTCCTGAACACCTGTGCCCGTGAGGTCGCAGAAGGTTATGTCGTCTGCCTGCCGCTGGAATGCGGCGGCATCGAGAACGATTTGACCCAATTCTGGAAAGACGGTATCCGCTGCAATAATTCCCGCTGAAATTGCATGATGCAATTCACCCAGCCTGCGCGTCTGGGACAGGCTGTCGGCAACATAGATGATTGGGCGCCGGAACAGATCAGGATCGATCTCGTTCTTGTGTTCGGCATCCGAGCCCATCGCAGTGAGGTGCTGCCCCGGCGCCAGCCATTCTGCCTTGACGAGCGGGGTTTCCGACGGGGTTGTCGTGACGATGATGTCAGATCCGTCACAGGCCTCTTTTGCATCTGCGACCGCTTTGACCGCTATTCCCAGCCTTTCGGTCAGGGTTCGGGCGGCGTTCCCGGCATTTTCAAAGTTTCGAGCCCAAATCCTTGCTTCGCGGATGGAACGCACGAGCGTCAATGCTTCAAGCTGCATTGCTGCCTGCATCCCCGCGCCGAAGATGGTGGCCACATGGGCGTCTTCCCGCGCCAGATATTTTGCGGCGACAGCGCCGGCAGCCGCAGTGCGCACATCGGTCAGATAGCCATTATCCAGCAACAGTGCTTCGATAAGCCCGGTCTTAGCCGAAAACTGGATCATCAGCCCATTGGTGGACGAAAGGCCGATGGAAGGATTGTTGAAGAAGCCGGGACTTACCTTGATGGCGAAACTGTCAAGCCCCGGAATATAGGCCGTCTTCACGTCAACTTCGCCACGTTCGGCGGGGATATCCAGTCGAAGAATGGGCGGCATGCTGACGCCGCCGCTGGCGAGGGCCCGAAAAGCACCTTCCACGCAAGCCACACTTTCAAGGTCGAGAGATATGATCTGTCGCAGATCTGCTTCCGTCAGAATTCTCATCTCGGCCATCAGCCTGCCCTCCGATAGCGATCTTCCACGATTGCGCGATGCTGTTCTGGATCGATATTGCGACCCGAGATAATGATGGCGGTTGCTCCCGTTGGCTGGACCTTGCCGCTCAACAAGGCAGCAATGCCGACCGCTGCCGCGCCTTCGATGATTTCGCCTTCCTGCGTCGCTGCATGTCTGATCCCGGCGGCAATCTCCTCTTCGTCAAGCAGGACCACGTCGTCCAGCAAGGCGCGGCACATGGCGAAAGTCCAATGATTGTCCAGCCCGATGCCGCCGCCCAGTGAATCCGCCAGTGTTTCCAGTTCCTCGACATTGATCGGCTTGCCGGCTTTGAGACTGGCATCCATGGCTGCTCCACGACACATCGAAATGCCGATCACGCGGATTGTGGGGCGCCGGGCTTTGACGGCTGCGGCGATACCGGCAGCAAGTCCCCCGCCCGAAAGAGGAATAAGGACCGTTTCCGTGGCCGGTTGGTCATCGATGATTTCCAGACCGATTGTGCCCTGTCCGGCAATAATGCGCGGATCGTCGAATGGCGGAATGACGTTCATTCCTTCTTCGCCGGCCAGTCGCGTGACCTCATCCATGGCGTCATCCTGCGATTTCCCGACGATACGCACGTCTGCGCCGAGATCGCGGATCGCATCGACCTTGTTGCGCGGCACCAGCGATGACAGGCAGATCGTAGCGCTCAATCCCTGTTGGGTCGCTGCGTGAGCAAGGGCGCGGCCATGATTGCCGGTTGAGGCGGTCACAACTCCGCGCTTGCGCTCTTCCGGCGGCAGGCTAAGGACGGCATTGGTCGCGCCGCGCAGCTTGAAGCTGCCGGTCGTCTGTCGATTTTCAAGTTTCAGATAAACTGGTGTCTCGACAAGTTCGCTGAGATATTCGGAACGCACGAGCGGCGTTCGCACGACAAGACCGTTCAGCCTGTCGCGCGCTGCTTCGATTTCCTCAAGACCAATCGTCTCATTAGTCGTTTTTGGCACGGCGCCGCCTCTCATAGCGTCATGGCAATGGGGAAAGCTGCGTCGAGTTTTGCCGAGTGCGGCAACGGATGAGCGGACAAAAGGCGCAATAATGCACCATGTGCGAAACCGTAAGGCCGCATCTTCGTTCCCCATATGCTTGATTTTTGTTCTTGTCCCTATGTGTGAAAGACCATGCCGATCATGTCAATGATTATATTGGATCATTACAATTTTGATCTGTAACGACTTTTCGACGCTTGAGCCTTGTCAGCGAAGCAGGGCCATGCCAATGAGAACAGGAATGTGTGCAGATGCTGGATCAACAAAATGAAAGCCGCCCTGAAGCTCGACGCCGTCGATTTGCGTATTCTCGAAGCCGTTCAGGAGAATGCGCGGATCACCAAGCTTGCCCTGGCGGAAAAGGTCGGGCTTTCTGCAACGCCTTGCTGGCTGCGACTGCGCAAACTGGAAGAGGCGGGCATCGTGACCGGCTATCACGCGCGCATTGCCTATCGAAAGATTGCCCCCATTGCGCATGTCATTGTGCAGATTACGCTTGGCAACCATCGCCAAAGCGATTTTGACAGGTTCGAGAGAGCCATCACAGCTATTCCTGAAATAGTGTCCTGCTGGTCAGTTGGCGGCGGTGTGGACTATTTCCTGATGATCGTGGCGCGCGATATCGACGGTTATCAGCGCCTGATTGACCGTCTTCTGGACCAGAACATCGGCATCGAGCGCTATTTCACTTATATCGTGACCAAACTGGTCAAGGACGAGAAGGCGAATGCACCCTTGGCCTTGTTCAAGGATGTCGTTAATTAGCCCAAACAGACTGTCTGGCTTTTCAATTTAGTCCAATCCATCCGTTCGTTGAGATGTCTTTGGTCCGAATCCCGAGCCATCCTGTGACAAACTTCTTCCTGAATTGGGAGAAGAACAATGAATGCCGTTCTGGATCATCCGATACAACATGACGGGCTTGGCAGGCTTCGCGACAAGCATCTTTTTCGCGAACTTGGCTATGTCGACAGGCGCTGGGTAGCAGGAGGAAAGGCTGAAACCTTCGCCGTTCTCGATCCTGCAACCGGCGGGCGGCTTGCGCGCGTGGCCAGTCTTGGCGAAGCGGAAACGACGCTTGCGATCGATGCTGCGGCAAGGGCGTTCCCGGCCTGGCGCAATCAGTTGCCGCAGGAAAGAGCTGCAATTTTACGCCGCTGGTTCGAGCTGGTTATGGCAAACCGCGAAGACCTCGCATTACTGATGACGCTGGAGCAGGGTAAGCCGCTGGCGGAATCGCGCGGCGAGATCGACTATGGCGCAGCCTTCATCGAATGGTTTGCCGAAGAGGCCAAGCGGCTCAATGGCGAAACCATACCGAGCCATCTGCCTAACGCCGAGATGCTCGTGCGCCGCGAGGCGCTGGGCGTCGTTGCGCTTGTTACGCCGTGGAATTTTCCGAACGCCATGATTACCCGCAAGGCAGCCGCGGCGATTGCCGCCGGTTGCCCGGTCGTCGTGCATCCGTCTTCCGAAACACCGCTGTCCGCGCTTGCCTTGGCTGAACTGGCCGAGCGTGCCGGAATGCCTGCGGGCATATTCAATGTGGTGACGGGCAAGGCCGCGCCAATTGTCGATGCATTGTGCCGCGATGAGCGCGTACGGGCGCTGAGCTTCACCGGTTCAACCGAGATCGGCAAGCTGATCGCCGCCAAATGCGCAAACACCATGAAACGGCTAGTCATGGAACTCGGCGGGCATGCACCTTTGATCGTCTTTGATGACGCCGATGTCGACCGGGCGGTCGATGTGGCCATGGCCGCAAAATTTGCGACCTCCGGTCAGGACTGCCTTGCTGCAAACCGTATCTTTGTCCAGCGCGGGATTTTGAAAGCCTTTACCGAGGCGTTTGCGGTGCGCATTGCGGCGCTGAAGGTCGGTAACGGGCTTGATCCCGATATCGAGATCGGGCCTCTGATGCATAGCCGCGCGGTCGACAAGGTCGACGATCATGTGCGGGACGCTGAGCAGCGGGGCAGTAAGGTGCTCGTCGGTGGCAAGCGGCTTGGAGAAAATACTCTGCTCTTCGAGCCTACATTGCTGGTCGATGTACCGGACGATGCGGCGATCATGCATGAAGAGACTTTTGGACCAATCGCTGCCGTCACGGTTTTTGATGATGAAGACGAAGCCATAGTGCGTGCCAATGCGACACAATACGGCCTCGTTGCCTATGTCGTAACGGCAAACGGCGCTCGGCAGCTCCGCATGGGACGTGCACTTGAATATGGAATGGTAGCCGTCAACCGCGCGAAGATCACCGGCGCACCGATCCCATTTGGCGGCTGGAAACATTCGGGCCTTGGCCGTGAGGGCTCCCATCAAGGCATCGAAGCCTTCACCGAACTCAAATATCTCTGCATCGATACCGCCGCGTGAAAGCATGGCCACAGGAAAGGAACATACTTATGTTGAACAATAGCAATGAACTTACTGCCTGGGATCGGGATCATTTCTTTCACCCCTCCACCCATATGGGCATGCATGCGCGTGGTGAAACGCCAACGCGGGTGCTGGAAGGCGGTGAGGGGGTCTATATCGCCGATGTGAACGGTCGCAGGAGCCTTGATGCCTTTGCGGGTCTTTATTGCGTCAATGTAGGTTATGGCCGCACGGAAATTGCGGATGCGATTGCCGAACAGGCGCGCAAGCTTGCCTATTATCATGCCTATGTCGGTCATGGCACGGAAGTGTCCATCACGCTCGCCAAGATGATTATCGACCGCGCGCCCGAACATATGAGCCGCGTTTACTTTGGTCTTTCGGGTTCGGACGCGAATGAAACCAACATTAAGCTGATCTGGTACTACAACAATATTCTGGGGCGCCCGGAAAAGAAGAAGATCATTTCACGGTGGCGCGGATATCACGGTTCGGGCATCATGACGGGCAGCATGACCGGGCTTGCAACCTTCCACAACGCATTCGATCTGCCGCGCGCGCCAATCCTGCATACGGAATCGCCCTATTACTTCCGCCGTGCGGATCGCTCGATGAGTGAAGAGCAGTTCTCGCAACATTGCGCTGACAAGCTTGAGGAAATGATCCTTGCAGAAGGTCCGGATACAATTGCAGCCTTCATTGGGGAGCCTGTTCTGGGCACAGGCGGTATTGTGCCGCCGCCGACCGGCTATTGGCAGAAGATTCAGGCCGTTCTTGATCGCTATGATATTCTGCTTGTTGCCGATGAGGTCGTTACAGGTTTCGGTCGTCTTGGCAGCATGTTCGGTTCCGATCACTATGGTATGAAACCGGACCTGATTACCATTGCCAAGGGCTTGACTTCGGCCTATGCACCGCTTTCCGGGTCTATTGTATCGGACCGTATGTGGCAGGTGCTGGTTCAGGGATCGGACAAGATGGGGCCAATCGGCCACGGCTGGACCTATTCCGCCCATCCGATCTGCGCAGCAGCAGGCGTCGCCAATCTCCAGCTTATCGATGAACTGAAGCTGGTTGAGAATGCTGGTTCCACAGGTGCTTATTTCCGCAAGGCGCTGCAGGATGTCCTTGGCGATCACAAACATGTCGGCGAAATTCGTGGTGAAGGGCTGATGGCGGCAATCGAATTCGTGGAAGATCGAGACGACCGCAAGTTCTTCGACCCATCGCTGAAAATCGGTGCGCAGATTTCAACGGCGCTCCTGGCCAATGGTGTGATCGGACGCGCCATGCCGGAAGGCGATATTCTGGGATTTGCGCCGCCACTTTGCCTTACGCTTGAGGAGGCAGACAAGGTTGTTGCGGCTACGAAAAAGGCGATCGATACCGTTTTTGCTTGAGCCACTGTCCCCGGGGCGTGTCTTCCGGGGACTATTTCCGTCAGGGTGACAGATGCAACTAGGTGACCAATCCGCCTGATGGATCGTTCATCACAAGATTTCACTTGCGTTGGTATGTGTCACCTTGCGGGCGGTAGTCAATCGGAGGCCGGAGTCGATGGAGTCCCGATTTCCGGATCTGTCTGTCCGTTGCCTCTCAGACATAAGGCGTCGGATTTGCAGCGGCCTTTTTCTTCGTTTGCAAAGCTTGGAAATGACCTTGCCGAACCCTTTCCTGCCGCCATATGTGTCAGTAAGCATTGAGAAGCGGTTCCTATGACAACAATCGACTTGAAGCGCATTTATGAGGCTCCTTCACCAGACGATGGTTACCGTGTGCTTGTAGACCGTGTTTGGCCGCGCGGTATGACGAAGGAAAAAGCGGATGTAGATCTTTGGGCCAAAGATATTGCACCATCGACCGATCTTCGTAAATGGTTCGGCCATGATCCCGAAAAATGGAATGATTTTCAAAAAAAGTATCGCGAGGAACTGGAGGGAAACAAGCAAGCGCTGAAGGATTTGATCGCCACTGCCAAGGCAAGGGGTGGCCGACTGACGCTGCTATACGGCGCGAAGGACGTAGAGCATAATCAGGCCGTCGTCTTGCATGAGTTCATGCAAACTCTGTAGGCAACTTCGAAATAGTACTGGGGCTGCGGCATCCTGCGATATTTTGCATTAAGATCAGCCAGTGTAATTTTCAAGAGCGCTTTGCGCCCTTCACCAGAGCTGCAAATATAAATATCCTGACATCTGCGACATGGTTCTTGTCGAACAGATTGGTGACGTTGAGGACGACATCCTAATTGTCTTCCTTGTAATCGAGCTTCAGATCGACAAGAGCTACTGCTGGCACTCATCGTGAGTCAGATCGAGGTGGGTGTCAGTCTCTACCTTCTTCAGGTGCTCCCAATGGAAATAGCTGACGAAACGGTCGTGCCTCGTCGAGCGCACGGGCATAACTCGGTCGCGCAAGCAGACGTTTGCGGTAGGCCCAAACGTTGGTGAATTTTTTTGGTATGGCATAGGTCCAATCTGCATAGAGCAGGGATGGTGCAGCAGCGCAATCGGCAAGGCTGAAATCATCGCCAGAGACCCACTCGCGTCCATCCATATGCCGGTCCAGAAATGTGTAGGCTGTATCGAACGCCGCTCGCCAGCGATTGCCGCCGTCGTCATGTTCACGACCAAGCGCAATATAAACAAGACGTTGTTGCGGATAATTTATGTAGTTATCGAAGAACCGATCCCACATTCGCACATCCGCACCGACAATAGGATCCGACGGGATCAATTGCTTGGTCTGGGGGTAGGCGGCTTCGAGATACTCGATGATACCTGTCGCTTCAAATATCAGTTTTCCGCTGTCCGTTAGAACTGGAAATTTACCGAAAGGCCAAAGTGCAGCGAACTCGCTCGCTATCGGTTCAGTACCGTCGAGTATTTTTGCTTCGAAGGCTATATCCTTTTCATAGAAGGCTGTTATCGCTTTCTGGCAGTACGATGAGAAGGGATGAAGGTAGAGTTTCAAGGTCATCATCGTCCTCCCAGACAGATGGCATATGAACTTCAATCACTATTGGCGCGATAGTCGGCACGATTAATGCCATGGCGCTGCATCTTATCGTAAAAGGTCTTTCGCGGAATGCCGAGCGCCTCGATTGTTTCCTGAACATTGCCATTGTGGGCAGCAAGCGTTTCGCGGATAAGGCTTTCTTCATAGCGCTCGAGCCGTTTGGGGAGGGGTTCTAGATCGCTAGCCATTGGCTGTGACGAATGTGCCGGCTTGGCAACGCCAAGCGCCACGCGGTCGGCGAAATGCGCCAGTTCGCGAACATTCCCTGGCCAGTTGTGGTTCATTAGATGGCGGTGTGTGGCGGCATCGATTACCGGCATATCGCGGCTGAAGCGCCTTGAAGCCCGCGTCAGAAAATGTGCGAAAAGCAATGGAATGTCGTCCCGCCTTTCTCTAAGCGGGGGGATGGAAAGAGTGACCACATTCAGCCGGTAATATAGATCTTCACGGAAGTCACCTCTCTGGACGCGATCGCCAAGATCGATCTTCGCGGCCGCCACGACGCGCAGATCAATCGGGCGAACCTCATTCGTACCGAGTGGAGTGATTTCTCGCATTTCGAGGACGCGCAGCAGTTTCACCTGTGTAGCTGCAGGCATGCTTTCAATTTCATCCAGAAACAGCGTGCCACCACTTGCATGTTCGATACGCCCTAGCCGTTTTTTCTGGGCTCCGGTGAACGCGCCTGCTTCGTGGCCGAATAATTCGCTTTCAATCACCGTTTCGGGCAATGCTCCACAATTTAGCGCCACAAAATTGCCTTTGCGGCGACGGCTCCAATCATGCAGCAACTGCGCCACGACTTCCTTGCCACTCCCAGTTTCGCCTGCCACCAGAACATCGACATCCGTGTCAGCTATATCGCGCAAAGTTCTGCGCAGATTTTCCATCGCAGGTGTCTGTCCAATCAGCGGCAGCTCGCCTTCTACATTATCGGCGGCTTCACGCAGCGCGCGGTTTTCAAGGATCAGCTGTCGCTTTTCCCAAGCGCGGCGGATGCTGTGGACGAGCCTGTCGGCTGCGAACGGCTTGGCAATGAAATCATATGCGCCGTTCTGAATGGCCTGCACGGCCATTGGAATATCACCGTGACCAGTAATCAGGATTACAGGCAGGTCTGGGTCAATCGCTTTGATCCGAACAAAAAACTGGAGACCATCGATCTGTGGCATCCGCACATCGGTAACGATGATGCCCTCATACTCGGACGTAACACTATTCAAAGCATCTTGGGCGTTTGAAAAATCAGCAACGTCGAAACCCGCAAGTTCAAGGGTCTGGCGGGTGGCTCGGCGAAGCGCCTTGTCGTCATCGACAAGAATGACCGACGGTGACTTATCCATCATGCTTTTCTCAGTTCAATGCGGAACGACGTGCCCATGGTGCTGCTTTCCGCGGATATGGTTCCGCCATAGTCGGTGACGATCTCCTTGACAATCACAAGGCCGAGGCCGAGCCCTTTTTCCTTTGATGTGTTGAAGGGAGAAAACAGATTGTCGCGAATATGTTGTGGCATACCCGGTCCGTTATCGGAGACTGTTATGATGACCTTGCTGTCGCTTTCGTGAGTGCGAACTTCTATACGCCCATTACTCTTTTTTGAATCAAGCGCTTCCAGCGCATTCTGGAACAAATTTATGAAAACCTGCTCCAACCTGATCGAGTGGCCGACTACCCGAATGTCAGACGGTGGTAACTCGATGTCGAGTTGGTCCATACGTCCGGAAAAACGGCTTCGTAACAATACGAGTGCGCCTGAAATGACTTGACGGAGCGAAATCGGTTCGGAGGGAGAGCGGCCTTTTCTCGCGAGTGCTTTCAGATCACCTGTGATTGTGCCGATACGATCTGTCAGCAAGGCGATTTCGTTGAGGTTTTCAGCTGCGTCTGAAAGGCGTTTCCTTTCGATGAAAGTTTTTGCGTTGTCTGCATAGGCACGAATGGTTGCAACCGGCTGGTTGATTTCATGAGCTACCCCCGCCGCCACTTGTCCCATAATGGCAAGCCGGTTGGCATGAACGAGATCTTGTTGCACACCTTGCAGCATTGTTTCGGTGCGGCGGTGATCGCTGATCTCGGCTTGCAGTCTGTCGCGTGCCAAACTGAGATCGCGGGTGCGTTCTTCAACGCGTTCTTCCAGTTCTGCCTGCGTACGACGGGCATCGGCAATGCGTGCCACGATCTTTTGTCTGCGCCTCAAAAGCAGTCCGCCGACCATCGCAGCAGCTGCCAGGGCGATGAAAGCGAACAAACGGGCTTCCCGTATGGCCGCAGGAATTTGCGGGCGAATTGGCGCAAGACTGTACATCTGCCAAGGGGTGGACGGTACAGCCGAACGGATAGCAAGAAAATCGGTATTACGGGCATTACCGGGCAACAACGCATCAATGAGCAGAACATCGTCGCCATCAATCGATTTCACCGACAGTGGTAAAGGACCCAAGGAAGCATCACCGAACTGGAGGCTGTCATGGATGGATTGAAGCTGTTCCTGGCCGATTGAACCAATGGTCATGAAGCGCCACGAAGGCAGGCTTGTGATCAGTACGATATTGCGCTCATCCGTTACGAAGGTCGGTCGCCCGGCATTGTTCCAGTCACTCTCTAGGCGGTCAAATTCCAGTTTGACGACGATCACGCCGAGCGGACCGGTCGGGCCATCGATGCGACGGGATATATATAGACCGGGGCGATTGCTGACATTGCCGAGCGCGAAATATTCAGCAGCACCATTCTTCAATGCATCGTGAAAATAGGGACGAAACTTATAATCGTTGCCGACAAAGCTGACTGGTCCGCGCCAGTTGCTGGCAGCAATAGCAATGCCATCCATGCCCACAAGGTAGATGACAGCTGCCTGCGTGCCTTCAGCCAGCGTTTCGAGTTTTTCGTTCAACGGATTGATCGTTGCGGATGTTTTGTCCTGTAGCGCCGTTTCCAGCGCCTCATCCTTGGATAGCACCAGAGGCAGCGCACGCTGCTTGTCGAGAACGGCGCGCAACAAAGCAGTGTTGAGGTTCGCATCGATCCTTGCCTGTTCGCTCAGTGCGAGGACGGCTTTGTCTCGCGCTATATCGCCGACAACCCAGAAAGCAAGCGCGAAAGCTACAGCCCAAAACAATCCAAACAACGCCCAGGTCCGGCGGTTGGAGTGTGTGGAGTGGGCGTGGATGTCCGCGGTTGAAGGGTCTAAACTCATCATCCTATTGTGCATTAATTCACACACATTAGGAACAGGATTGTGCGGATAACCGCACATTTTTTCAGATTTAATTACCGTATCCAGTAATAAATATAATAAAAACAATATGTTATGTAAATTTCAGCGAACTGGCACGGACATTGCAATCAATACCGTCAACAGCGGCTCGATCCGCTGGAGTTTGAGACTGAAAGGCTCGGGAGGTTGGACGAAGTTCCATGCTGGGCCACACGGAGGACATCATGATTGCAGTGTCGACAGGTGCGGCCGCCGAGCCGCGCAGCCCAATCCCTTTTTACAAGCATCTTTATGTGCAGGTATTGGTGGCCATTGCTGCCGGTATTCTGCTTGGCCATTTTTATCCAGAACTAGGCACGCAGCTGAAGCCGCTTGGCGATGCGTTCATCAAACTCGTGAAGATGATTATCGCGCCTGTTATTTTCCTGACCGTCGCTACCGGTATTGCCGGAATGACCGATATGAAGAAGGTCGGTCGCGTTGCTGGCAAGGCAATGATCTACTTCCTGACATTCTCGACGCTTGCCCTGATCATCGGGCTAATCGTTGCGAATGTTGTGCAACCGGGGGCTGGAATGCATATCGATCCGGCTTCGCTCGATCCGAAAGCGGTTGCGAACTACGCCGCCAAGGCACATGAGCAGAGCATCACTGGCTTTCTCAGCAACATCATCCCGACGACGATTGTCGGTGCATTCGCGGACGGCGACATTCTACAGGTGCTGTTTTTCTCGGTCCTGTTCGGTATCGCGCTGGCTCTGGTCGGCGACAAGGGCAAGCCTGTCACCGATTTTCTTCATGTTCTGACCGCACCTGTTTTCAAACTGGTTGCGATCCTCATGAAAGCTGCTCCGATCGGTGCGTTTGGTGCCATGGCATTCACCATCGGTAAGTATGGCATTGGTTCGATTGCCAATCTTGCGCTCCTGATCGGCACATTTTATTTCACCTCGCTGTTATTTGTGCTTGTTGTTCTGGGAGCGGTCGCTCGTTACAATGGTTTCTCGATCATTGCGCTTATTCGTTATATCAAGGAAGAGTTGCTTCTGGTTCTGGGGACGTCATCTTCAGAAGCGGCGCTTCCCGCGCTTATGGATAAGATGGAGAAGGCGGGCTGCAAGCGTTCAGTTGTCGGCCTCGTCATTCCAACCGGTTACTCGTTCAATCTCGACGGCACCAATATTTACATGACGCTGGCCGCACTTTTCATAGCGCAGGCGACGGATATTCCACTGTCACTGAGTGATCAGATTCTGCTTTTGCTGGTGGCGATGCTCAGTTCCAAGGGTGCTGCCGGCATCACGGGTGCAGGTTTCATCACGCTGGCCGCCACATTGTCTGTCGTGCCAGCCGTTCCAGTAGCGGGTATGGCCTTGATCCTTGGTATCGACCGTTTCATGTCGGAATGCCGGGCTCTGACCAATCTCGTTGGCAATGCGGTGGCAACCATCGTCGTGGCTCGTTGGGAAAACGAACTCGATACTGACAAGCTCGCTGCAGCAATGAATGGAGCGCCTCTTATTACGGATATTGTTCCACAGCTGGAACCTGCCGAATAATTCACCTCTGGATTGAAAGAAAGACGGCCCGCTCCGGCGGGCCATCTTGCATTTAGCGCTCGACAGGTTTGCCCTGCGTTATCAGTCGGGCGCTGTGCTGCCCGGAGATATATGTCCACAGCCAACTCCAGGCGACAGCTGCACGACTTCTCGTTCCAATGAGGAAGAAGATGTGCGCGATACCCCAAAACCACCAAGCGATGATCCCCTTGAGCTTGAAGCGTCCCATATCAACGACAGCAGCGCCTCTGCCGATAGTCGCGAGATTGCCCTGGTGTTTATAACGGAATGGCATCGGCGGTGTCTTTCCATCAATTCGGCTTTTAATGACCTTGGCAACATAGGCGCCTTGCTGTTTGGCAGCAGGCGCTATGCCCGGAACTGGTTTACCGTCCGGTCCTTCCACCCATGCCGTGTCGCCGATGACGAAAATATCGTCATGACCGGGTATGTTGAGATTGGACAGCACCTTTACACGCCCGGCGCGGTCGCTTTCTGCGTTCAGCCAGGTCGCGGCAGGCGAGGCGGCAACGCCCGCCGCCCAGATTGCCGTTCGGCAGGGAATAAACTCCTCACCGACGGTTACGCCCTCGGCTGTGATGTCCTTGACCGGTATCCCGAGCCGCACTTCCACGCCCAGTTTCTCGAGCGCCTTCAATGCGTAATCGGACAGATCCTCTGGAAAGGCCGCCAGAATGCGTGGACCTGCTTCGAGTAGCATCACGCGTGTTTGCCGCGTGTCTATATTACGGAACTCGGGCCATATAGTCTGTTTGGCAAGCTCTGCAATAATGCCAGCAAGTTCCACACCGGTTGGCCCTCCACCTACTATGGCAAATGTCAGCAGCGCCTGCTGTCTCGCTTCATCTGTTTCGCGTTCGGCTCGCTCGAAGGCGAGAAGCAGACGGCGGCGAATAGTGGTGGCGTCTTCGAGGGCTTTCAGTCCGGGCGCTAGCGCTTCCCATTGATCGTTGCCGAAATAGGCGTGACGCGCTCCTGTGGCGAGTACCAGCGTGTCGTATGAAATTTCAGTGCCGTCTTCGAGTTGCACCTGACGGCGTTCGGTATCGACATCGGTAACTGTACCGAGCAGCGTTGTCACCTCCTTGCGATCCCTGAACAGATGCCGGATCGGCCAGGCAATCTCTGATGTGGCAAGGATGGTTGTTGCAACCTGATATAAAAGGGGCTGGAACAAGTGATGATTGCGTTGATCTATCAATGTGATCTGCACATTGACGTTTCTAAGGTCGTGAATCAGTTGCAATCCACCAAAACCGGCACCAACAACAACGATATGGGGTTCACGCATTTCGCTCATTATCTTCCGCCTGCTTTTTTTAGTATGTAGCCAGCTGGCTCGTCGTGAACAGGGCTTTTGACATAGTTTATGCCTGCATCTCGTGTATCCATGCCATCCGTTCCGATATTTATGACTTTCAAATTTTTATCACAGATCATCGTGAAGGGATTGCCAGGGTTTGGGATAGACCAGTTACAACTTTCTAAGTGCAAAGTTAAAAAGAAGAAAAAACAAGTGGTTATGCAAGGCCGCAATTAGGTCGACTTTTACCATCAGACAGAGGACAGAACCAACAAGTTGTGGCGTATTTCATCGCCATTGCCGCTTATGAGTTGCTTCTCGATTTCCGCATGGGTAGCCTTCCATATAGGCACAGCTGCAGCAAGAGCTGCTTTTCCCTCCTGTGTGAGCTGCAATAATCGCTCACGTCTGTCATTCGGGTTGACGACGATCTCAATCCAACCTTGCCGCTGCAACGGCTTCAAGGCCGCTGTCAAAGTGGTCTGATCCATCGCCAGCAGTTCTGCCACAGGCTTCATTGGCGGTGGTGCTGGGCGATTCAGCGACATCATCAGCGAGAATTGGCCGTTGGTCAGTCCGGTTGGACGCAGAGCGTCGTCAAAGCGGCGGGCGAGGGCACGTGCGGCGCGCTGAACATGCAAACAAAGGCAGGTATCCCGAACCAGAAGTGTTGTTTCAAAAGGTACATCGAGGCTATTTGACATGATTTATTAATATTGATATCAATGTAAATCGTCAAGCGGGAACATTGATATCTGGGCATGGACAGGGAGCATAAGCCGGAGGAGGACTTGCACCATGAATGAGGTCGTATCCCGAGAAGTTTGGCTTGAGGCGCGGCGCGCGCTTCTGGCAAGTGAGAAAGAATCCACCCATCTGCGCGATAAGGTCAATCGTGAGCGGCAGGCTCTACCGTGGGTGAAGGTCGATGAGAATTATACATTCGATACGCCTTCGGGACGGAAAACGCTTTCCGATCTGTTCGATGGGCGCAGCCAGTTACTTATTTATCATTTCATGTTCGGACCCGACTGGGATCAAGGTTGCACAGGATGTTCGTTCCTCGCCGATAATTTTGATGGCGCGGTGGCGCATCTCAACAATCACGATGTCACGCTTGTTGCCGTTTCGCGCGGACCGCTGGCAAAGCTGCAAGCTTACAAGAAGCGGATGGGTTGGCATTTCCCGTGGGTTTCGTCAGAAGGCAGTGATTTCAATTTTGATTACCACGTCTCCTTTACGAAGGATGAGCTCGAGAACGATCGCGTTTTCTATAATTTCGACAAACTGGCTGCAGAAGATGCTTTCGATGAACTGCCCGGCATGAGTGCTTTCTACAAGGATGAAAGTGGTGCGATTTATCACACCTATTCCAGCTATGCCCGTGGCATCGAAGAATGGATCGGTACGTTGATGATCCTCGATCGAGCGCCGAAGGGGCGTAATGAAAATGGTACGATGCATTTCGTCAAGCGGCATGACGAATATGAGGCACAGGTTTCCAAGCACAGTTGTTGTGGCTGATCACCCGATCACAAAAATAGATCCAAGGGAGTACTTTCAATGAAAAACGGCTCTTCTCCGTTCGTCTGGTACGAACTTATGACAACAGATGCCGACAATGCGGAGGACTTTTATACGAAAGTCGTCGGTTGGACGGCGAAAGACGCTGGTGTTCCCGGCATGAAGTATACGCTGTTTGAAGTGCCGGGCTGCATGATTGCAGGCATGATATCGATGGCGGACATGCCAACGGAGGACTGTGGAGGTGAACCCGGGTGGATTGGTTATGTCGGTGTGGCAAATGCTGATGATTATGCCCGGAAAGTCGAGGCCGAAGGCGGCAAAATTCTAAGGGCCGCGCAGGATATCCCCGACATCGGACGGTTCGCGATTGTATCGGACCCACAAGGTGGTGTCTTTGCACTCTTTGAGCCGAAAGACGATATGCCGCTTCCGGCTGACTTCGGTTCGCGCAAACCGGGACATCCGGGCTGGCACGAACTCTACGCCCAAAACTGCGAGACGGTATTTCCCTTCTACGAGAAAGTCTTCGGCTGGAAGCTCTCGCGCAACTTCGACATGGGGCCGATGGGAAACTACAAGGTGTTCAGTGTCGACGGCGCCGATCACGGCGGTATCATGACTGCACCGCCCGGTACTCGCGTCGGCTGGGGCTTCTATTTCATGGTGGATGGCGTGAATGATGCTGCCGGCAGGGTCAAGTCTCTCGGCGGAACCATTCTGCAAGAGCCTATGGAAGTGCCAAACGGCGAATGGGTTGTTCAGTGCAAAGACCCGCAAGGCGTGAACATCTCGCTTGTTGCGCCGAAACCTTAGGATAGATTATGTCTTCCGATTGACTGCCGGTACATTTGCGATGATTGGATGGAACATCGAAACGTATCGGTGGAAGATCGATTATGCATGATAGAAGGACGCGTCAGTCTCAACCGGCTGGAACAGTTTTCGCCGCTGATGTTGGGGGATCCTTCATTCGGCTGGCGCGCTCGACATATCCTGGACATATCGAACTTCTTGAAAAGCTACCTACCCCGGCGAATAATTGGGAAGAATTTAGCGATGCGTTGGAAACAGCATTGCGAACGCATGCATCGAACGAGGCGGGACCACTTGCACTTTCCATCGCTGGATTGGTTGATCCGGATACAAGTACCGCTTTCTCTGCGAACATCCCATGCATTATTGGTCACAGATTAAGCCTTGAACTCGGCGGCCGATTGCGGCGACAGGTGGTCGCCGTCAATGACGCCGATTGTCTGGCGCTTGCCGAGGCTATCGAAGGTGCTGGTAAGGGGCATGAGATCGTCTTCTGCGCAGTCCTGGGCACAGGTGTCGGCGGTGGGCTTGTTGTCGATGGTCGATTGGTTCGAGGTAAGGGCGGCTTGACCGGCGAATGGGGGCATGGCCCAATCCTCAGCACTTGTGTAGAAATAGACGGACAAACAGTGACGGTCCCTCGCTTCGATTGCGGCTGCGGCCAAAGCGGTTGTGTCGATACGATTGGCGGTGCGCGCGGGATCGAAAAGCTGCATCAGTTCCTGAATAGTATCGATGCAAGTAGCCACACGGTCCTGCAGGGATGGCTGGAAGGCAAACCGGATGCGAGACGGACAATTACCGCCTATCTCCAGCTGGTTGCCGATCCTCTTGCTGCCGTCGTCAACATAACCGGTGCGTCGATCATACCGGTAGGCGGCGGGCTTGCCACCGCGTCCGAGCTGATCTCGGCACTTGATGAGGCGGTCAGGGCACGAATCCTGCGGAAAACAGACTTGCCTTTAGTCGTTCCCGGTATATTCGGCAGCGACGGCGGTTTGGTCGGGGCAGCAATATCGGGGCATCAAACGTGAGTGTGTTACTCGAAGTCTGCGTGGATAGCGCCGAAGGGTTACGGTTGGCAATTGAGGGCGGTGCTGATCGTATTGAGCTCTGTTCTGCGCTTGAACTGGGTGGCTTGACGCCCTCGCAGGGATTGATGGAACTTGCCTCGAAAGCGCCAATCCCGATTTACGCAATGATCAGACCGCGCGCGGGCAACTTCTCCTTTTCGACTGAAGATGAAGCGATAATGGTGTCCGACATAGGCAACGCCAGAAGTGCTGGTTTGGCTGGCGTCGTTATTGGCGCTTCCCTGGACGATGGTTCACTCAATATCGTTATGTTGAAAAGACTGGTTGCAGAGGCAAGAGGTCTTGGAACGACGCTGCATCGTGCCTTCGATCTGGTTCCCAACATACAGACAGCATTGCAGCAGGCAATCGGGCTCGGATTCGAACGCATCTTGACGTCTGGCTTGTCTCAAACTGCGGAAGAAGGGCTGGATAAGCTGCAGCTGCTGGCTGAAATGGCCGACGGGCGCATAAGCATCATGCCCGGTAGCGGCGTCAAGGCTGAGAATGTGGGGCGAATAGTCAAGGCAACTGGCGTGACAGAAGTTCATGCTTCATGCCGCGTCGCGGTCGAAGAGAAGGATTTACGTGCTATCGCCTTCGGTTTTGCCGCAGAACAGTCATTTCGGACATCGGCTGAGCATGTAAGTGCCTTGAAAGCTGTAATCGAACGCATTTAAAGGGCGTTCATTCCAAATTCGGTGCGTTTGGGAGCGGAAAATCCGCGAACCGCCTAGTTCCGTGAAACGGAAATTTCTCATACACTTTAAGGTGACACTCAAACCCTATTGCCACTCCGAAAGAGTTTGAGTAGAAGTGACATCACATCAAGAGTTGGGGCGACGCCCAACGCCAACCTGCCTCTCCGGGCAAGGTGGTACTCTCCGTAAAGAGAGGATGTGGCCTAGCCGGCAAATATACGGACAAAGCCACTCGCGTTCGCTCTAACATAAACTAGGGACCGACGCGACATGCCGATTAAAATTCCTGACGATTTGCCAGCAACCAGTGTTCTCGAGGCCGAGGGCGTTATGGTCATGCGCGAAGCAGATGCCGTTCGTCAGGATATTCGCCCGCTGAAGATTGGCCTGCTCAACCTGATGCCGAACAAGGTCACGACCGAGACGCAGATTGCGCGACTTCTTGGAGCAACGCCGTTGCAGGTGGAACTGACCCTTGTTCGTATCACCAACCATGTGGCGCGCCACACGCCTGCCGATCACATGCTGTCCTTTTACCAGCCGTGGGAAGATGTGCAGGACCAACGCTTTGACGGTTTTGTCATCACCGGTGCTCCGGTCGAACGACTTGAGTTTGAGGAAGTCACCTATTGGGACGAAATGCAGCGAGTGTTCGACTGGACACAGACCCATGTGCACCGGACGCTAAACATCTGCTGGGCTGCGCAAGCTGCTGTTCATCACTTCCATGGCATGGGCAAGTACGAACTGCCGGGCAAGGCGTCGGGTGTCTATAGCCAGCGCAACCTCGCGCCATCATCACCTTATCTCCGCGGCTTTTCCGATGATTTCAAAATTCCGGTTTCGCGCTGGACCGAAGTGCGCAAGAGCGATATTCCGGCCAGCAGCGATCTGAAAGTGCTGGTCGATAGTCCCGAGACAGGGCTTTGCCTGCTTGATGATCCGCGCCACCGCTCATTGCACATGTTCAATCACGTTGAATACGACACCACCTCGCTTGCGGATGAATATTTCCGGGACATTCAGGCCCGGCCTGAAACAAAGATCCCGGCGAATTATTTCCCCGGAGACGACGCAACGCGCCAGCCGGAAAACCGCTGGCGTAGCCACGCGCATCTTCTGTTCGGAAACTGGATCAACGAAATGTATCAATCGACGCCCTACGATCTGGAAAATATCGGGAAGCGTTAAGAGCGAAAAGCAAGGACAGCGCCGCCAGAATACATCCGAACCATGGCAAGGCCTGCAAGGAAAAGTATTGCAATGCAAGCCCACCCGTAGCTGTGCCAAGCGCTGCGCCTATATGCATGGCGGATAGATTGATCCCGACACCGGCATCTGCCGTTGCGGGATCAGTCGCGATGAGAAAACTCTGAACGACAGGTGAAATCATCCAGCTGACGCAGGCCCATACCATCAGCACCGCGCCGAAAATGGTGCTTGATTCAATTACAAGTGATACTGCCGCCAACGACGTCAGATAGAAGAGTGGCGTCAGCACAATAGCTAGCCGCGGCGATAGTTTGTCGACGAGCAAGCCGCCGAGATATCCGCCTGTCATTCCAGCTATGCCGAAAGCGGCCATTGCCCAGATAACCTTGTGTGAGGAGATGTGGATCACTTCCAGGAGGTAGGGTGAAAGATAGGCAAACAATACGAAATGTCCACCGATCATCAGGATGGAAACGAGTTGTGCTGACAACAATCGGTTGGATTTCAGATGCGGCATGTAAGGCGGCAAGCCGCCCAGGTTACGTCCAGTCTGTGGTAGTGAACGTGATGCCAGGAGGAGAACCACGGCCGCCGTTAATGCCAGGCACAGAAAAACCGCACGCCATCCGAGCCATTGGCTGATGATCATTCCTGTGGGGACACCGGCCACCATCGACCCGCTGATCCCCATGAATATGATCCCGATGGCGCGTCCACGCATTGTGGGGACGACCAGTTCCGTGGCCAGCATCGTAGCAATCAGACAAACGACCGCGCTTGCAGCAGCCATGCACATGCGAGCTGCAAACAGGATGAGATAGTTGGGGCTGATGCTTGCGATGATATTGCTTGCAATGAAAACACCCAAGGCGAAGACCAGAATGACTTTGCGCTCAAACCGCGTCGTGATGATGAGCGCCAATGGTGCGGTTAAAGCGAAAGTAATCGAGAAGATTGACGTCAGCTGTCCGGCGATGCTGACAGAGACATTCAAGCTGGGTGCAACGCCCGGAAGAATTCCGACGATAATATTCTCAGCAGTGCCAGTGACGAAGGTTGCCAACGCCAGCACAAATAACCGGGTGTCCATATTTGCCATTCCCTTTCATGGTAACGCCATGCGGACAGCAAATGGCCCGGCACGGCGATGTTGCATGCCGGGTTTCGAGGCAAAGCTTCGGTTATCCCTGATATGATCTCATAACATCCGTACTGGCCTCTGGCCAGTTTTGCGGCGATTAGAGCATTTCCGGTTTAATTTGAATTGTTGGAAATGCTCTATCGATTTTTTTAATGCGCTCTAGCTAGCCGCGCGCGCCAGCCATCTGTGCCAATCGTCTTCTGAACCGTGAAAGACGTTCAGATCGATTTTTCCGTTCACGCCCTGCGATAATCCTGAGCCTGAATACTGCCAGAAAGTCCACGGGCGCCCTGGATAGACCTTTGACGGATGCTGGGCGACGGCACGCAGCCAGAATGGATAGTTGGCGAAGGCGCCTTTCAGATTGTCGTCGTAGAAATCCGGCGCGGTATAGATGATTGGCCGCTTGCCGTAATGCTGCTCGAGCTTGTCCATGAAGACCTGCATCTTTTCCCTAACCTGCGCCGGAGAAGGCCGCCGCTTGCAAGAAGAATCGCCGTTCCATTCAACATCGATGACAGGTGGAAGCGCATCGGCATCCTTGGGAACGTTACGGATAAACCAGTCGGCCTGCTGGCTCGCTACGCGACACCAGTAGAAGAAATGGTATGCGCCGCGTTTTATGCCTGCGGCTTTCGCCTCGCGCCAGTTCTTGCGGAACATCGGGTCGAGATGGTCACCGCCATCGGTTGCCTTGATATAGGCGAAGTTTGCGCCTTGCGTGCGCAGTTTCACCCAGTCAATATCGCCTTGCCAGCGAGATACGTCCACGCCATGTACGGCCAGCTTGCGTGGCGAAGTACGCCCAAAATTGATCGGTTTTGCATCGCGGAAACGGTGGCTATAGATCTTCGAGCGTTTTTGAGGTGTAAGGCGTACCGGTGGATAGGCTGCAACCTCCGGCTTCGGAACCGAGATGCGCGCCTGTGGGCGCTCTTGTGGCTGCGGTTGCGGCGTAATGGGGGCTGGCGGCTCAGCCTTGAACGGACCTGCATCAGGTATGGGGCCTGCCCAAGCCAAGACTTCTTCCCGCTCGGCTACGGGCATCGGCTGCGGTGCGCTCGCCATTTCGCTCAAGGGAGCGGGTGGAACCGGTCGAGCGACCGAACTCGTTGTCTCAGCTGAGGTATTTGACTGAAGCATAATGCTGTCGATGCCGGAACTTGACGTACAGCCCGTCAAAGCGGCGCAGGCAAGAGCAATGACTGATACAATCGAAGAACGCATGAGCACCCGTAACGCAAAACAAATGGGCTGCAACGCTCCTCCCGAGCTAATTGCTAATCAAAGCTTACCGGGAAATGCTGAATCCAAAGTTTACGAAATTGCTAATGCACATTCTCTAATTCGATTGTTCGAGAGTTTTTATCAGTGCTGTTGCAGAATTCTCCAATGCGGTTTCATCAAATCCTGAAAAACCGAGGATAAGCCCCTGACGTGGAGCGAGTTTCGTATAGAGCGAGGATAGCGATTGAACTTCAATCCCGGTCTCCGCGAGAATAGTTGCAAGGCGTGTATCGGCCTGTCCGTCTGGCAAAGCCAAAAGCAGTGATAGCCCGGCAGGAGGAGCTTCAATGCGGAATAGTTTCGGCTCTCCGGGCGCGAGCGCTGTAATTAACCTGCGGCGGCGTGATGCATGTATACGGCGCATACGCCGGATGTGCTGTGCAAAGGCTCCCGTTTCGATAAAACTGGCCAATGCTGGCTGGGCCAAGGGCGATGGCGCTGGGAACAGAGTTTGTCGTAGTGCTCTGAACTGATCGACCATATGCGACGGTACAATCAGAAAACCTAGTCGCAAGAGTGGCGAGAAGACCTTGGAGAAGCTTCCAATATAAAGAATACGTTCTGGATCAAGGGACATGAGTGCTGGCAGAGGCTGGCCGATATAACGGTGCTCGCTGTCATAATCGTCCTCGACGATGAATGCATCGTGCTCTTTTGCCCAGGCAATCAACTCCAAACGACGCCCCAAAGTCATGGTTACGCCTGTCGGGTGATGTCGCGCCGGTGTGACGAACGCACCACGCGCATCAATGGCTTTATCTCGCCCGACCGAAACATCGAGTCCCCCAGAATCGACGGGAACGGCTACTATGTCGAGGCCGTTGGTGCCAAGGATTTTGCGTGCGGGGGGATATCCAGGTTCTTCCATCCACAGCCTGTCACCCGGTGCAAACAGGGCTTCTCGGATGAGGGATAAAGCGTCGGCGCTACCCCCGGTAATGATGATCTGTTCCGGCGATACCATCATGCCGCGCCACTCATGCAGATGACGGGCCAATGATATCCGCAACGGATGAAAGCCGAACGCGTCCTCATTGTTCAATAGAGCATAGGATGGAACGCGCCAGATGCGCCCGAGCAGTTTACCCCACTGGTTGTGTGGAAAATTATCACTATCAAACACACCGAGCCGAAAAGGTTTGGTTTCCTTTCGATTTGACTGTGACTGGGTTATCGCATGGAGGGGCGGCTGGCCGACGGTCAGGCTGGTGTCGGGAAGCTCTGCCGCGATATGGGTGCCGGAACCTTGCCGTCCCTCCAGATAACCTTCGGAAATCAGCTGGTCGAACGCTGCGAGAACGGTAGTACGGGATAGACCCAGCTCCAGTGACAAGGCACGAGTGGACGGCAATCTCGCATCGGGCTTCAGGCGTCCAGTCAAAACCGCCTGCCTGATCTGTTCAACCAGCTGTGCGGTAAGCGAAACATCGCTGGCGCGATCAATTCCGAACTCGGGAAGTGTGTTGGAAATTGGCATTATTATATTCGTTAAAAGTGGCTATTCTCTCAAAGCCACTATGGCGCCAGTTTGGCCGAATATAAAGGAGAAATATCGGCCATGTCCAAAGCCCCTTCCGAACGCAGCCGCGTAAAACGCATGCATGAGCGCGGTGCCTACGATGCAACTACGGTGCACGCAATCATCGATGCTCAACCCTTGGCGCATGTGGCTTATATATTCAATGGAGTGCCCTATGTCACACCAACGCTGGTCTGGCGTGAAGGCAATTTCATTTACTGGCACGGATCATCCGCCAGCCGCATGCTGGAAAGCTGCGACGAAGCGGAAGTATGTGTGAGCTTCACGCTGCTCGATGGGCTGGTTCTCGCTCGATCCGCATTTCATCATTCCTGCAATTATCGTTCGGTCATGGCTTTTGGAACAGCGCGTAAAGTGTTGGACGTTGCAGCGAAGGAACATCACTTGCGCAGTTTCGTAAACGGGCTTTTCCCTGGTCGCTGGGAGGAACTGCGCCCGATGATGGCAAAGGAGCTGAAGGCCACCTTGCTTCTGGAATTGGAACTGAATGAAGCCTCGGCAAAGGTTCGTTCCGGTCCGCCGAAGGATGACGATGCCGATTATGCTCTGCCGATCTGGGCAGGCGTCATTCCGATGACTACCCAGATGGGTACGCCAGTGGATGACGGGCGTATTCTGCCGGGCGTGGCTACGCCGGACGCCATCATGCAGTTCGGTTATGTGGCGGAAGCGGCGGAATAGGCCAACAATGGTTCAGGCGGGTCCGAGAAAGATATGTGTCTCGGACTTCGCAATCCCATCCATCGCACGAATGCCTGTTACCAGCCGATGAAATTCATTCATGTTGGGGACTTCGATCTCGGCGATCAGATCCCATGTACCATTCGTGGTGTTCACGGCGGAAAAGCCGGGGTTCTTGCGTAAAGTAGCGATCACGCTTTTGATATTTCGCCCGGTCAACTCGATCATCATGATGCCTCGGATCATGTCGGTAGAACCATGATCTTTCAACCGAACCGTAAAGCCAGCAATGACGCCCGATGCGATCAGGCGTTCCATTCGGCTTTGAATCGTGCCTCGCGCCACGCCTAAAATACTGGCGAGTGTCGGGATGGACGCACGGGCATTGATGCGCAGCTCCGATATTAATCGTTGATCCAGATCATCCATCAAATTCCGCCATTTGACGATTTCGTCAGTTTGATTGCGTTTATCGCAGATTACTGGATATTTCTATACAGAATTGGCGTTTTCGTTGATCCTTTGCTCCATTAGCGTGCGTCAAAACAAACAAGCCGGATAAGCAGTAATGCAACCGGCAAGGGGAAATCGGAGGTGGATCGATGGAGTTTTCTTTCTCCCGCTCCTGGGTAACCGGGACGCGACGATCTTGTCTGTTTCGAATAGGTTTTCCCGAGAAATTTGCCGCCGCCCGTTGGGCGTCGACGATCTGGAAAGATGCGCCTACTTGGCGCTCGGAACGGGCATCGCCCGTGATCGCGTCACGGTCACTTAGGAGAAAATGAAATGAAAACCCTTCTGTCTTCACTCGTTGCTGCTAGCGTCGGCGCGCTGATGATGCTCGCTCCCGCCCATGCTAACGATCTAGAAAAGGTCAAGCAGAGTGGCGAATTGCGCATCGGTATGAGCGGTGTTTTCCCGCCATTCAGTTTTGTTGACGGTCAGAACCAGGTTGTCGGGTTCGACGTCGATATCGGCACTGAAATCGCCAAGCGCCTTGATGTGAAGCCCGTTGTCGTAACCACGGCTTTCGACGGCATCATTGCTGGGCTGCGCGCAGGCAAGTTCGATGTGGTCGTCGGTAGCATGAGCATCACGCCAGAGCGTGAAAAAGCTGTTGACTTCGCAGGCCCTTACTACCGCGGTGGCCGTGGCATCTTCGTGACGGAGGCATCGGCGATCAAGTCCATGGACGAGCTGAAGCAGGGCAAGACCATTGCCGTTACGCTTGGCGAAACCAGCGACAAGTGGGCGCGCGAGCAGGGCGGCTGGACCGTTCGTACCTATAAGGGCATTCCCGAGCTGCTGCTTGAGCTTCGTTCGGGCCGTGTAGATGCCATTGCATCGGATGACATTCCAATCCTGATCGCTATCAAGGAAAGCGGCGAAAAGGTTCGTCAGCTCGACACGCCCGAACTTCAGGGAACCGACAATGTCGGCATTGCACTGCGCAAGGGTAATCCTGAGCTGAAGGACGCGATCAACAAGGCTCTGAACGATATGAAAGCCGACGGCACCTACGAGAAGATCTCCACCAAGTGGATCGGCCGCGACATCCGCTAGCCGTATGAAACCCCATGCCGGGACGGCAGTTAAAACGAACGTCCCGGCAGCATGTCTTTCCGGCTTGGTTTTGCAGACAGGAAAGGGGAGATAATGAATTTCTCTTTGATGGCGGAGGTCTTTCCATACTTTCTGGAGGCCGCCCTGGTTACCGTCGAAATCTCGGCACTTGCCATTCTGATCGGGTTGAGCGTCGGTGCGCTTGCAACATCCGCAAAACTGTCGCGCTTCTGGCTGCTGCGTTTTGTCGGAACAGCATATGTCAGTGTTTTTCGCGGTACGCCCTGCCTATTGCAGCTTTTCGTTCTCTATTTCGGCGGACCGCAGATCGGCATCAATCTTGAGCCCTTTGCAGCCGGTGCCATCGGTCTCGGACTCAACATCGGTGCTTATTACGCCGAAGCTATGCGAGGTGCCATTCTAACGGTTGACGCCGGTCAGAACGAAGCCGCCCGCTCCATAGGCTTCAGCAGTGGACAGTCGATGCGCTTTGTGGTGTTGCCGCAGGCAGCCCGGCTCATGATCCGCTCGCTCGGTGTCAACACTGTCATGCTGATCAAGGGCTCTGCTCTTGTTTCCGCGATCTCCGTAGTCGAACTGACCTACACAGCCCAGCGTTTCATCGGCTCGACCTATCGTCCGTTTGAAATTTTCGGCATCGCCGCGGCCATCTACATGGTCCTCATCTATATCGTTGCACGCTTCGTCGATTTTCTCGAAGCCCGCTACGCACTCAAATAGGCGGTGATATCATGCAACTCGATTTCTCCATCGTCCCGCCCTATACCGAACTCCTGATGACCGGCATCTGGTGGACGCTCATCATCGCTGTGTCCTCATCCATCGTCAGTTTCTTCGGTGGCATCGCATTCGCCCTGCTTGTTCTCTACGGCAACTGGCTGGTGCGCTATCCCGTCCGTTTCTTCATTTGGCTGTTCATGGGCACGCCGCTGCTTCTACAGCTGTTCCTGCTCTATTACGGCCTTTCGCAGATCGGCATCAACATTCCTGCCGTATGGACTGGTATCATCGGACTTGGCTTGCATTTTGCGGTCTATAATTCGGATATCTTCCGCACCGCGATCCTGACTGTCGATCCGGGGCAGAATGAGGGCGCCCGTTCGTTGGGCTTCGGCAGTGGCCAGACGCTGCGCTACATCATCGTGCCGCAAGCTGTCCGCAACGCGCTGCCGCAGGTGGGCAATAATCTGATTGCTCTCTTGAAGGACACAGCACTCGTGTCGGTGATCGGCATCACAGAGCTGGTGCATGCGTCACAGCAGGCAATCAGTGAAACCTATAGCCCGTTTGAATTCTACATCACTGCCGCAGTGATCTTCTACGTACTCAATCTCATCCTGGAAGCCGGATTGCACTGGATGGAAAAGAAAGTCGAGGCTTACCGATGAGCAACAGCAAACCCATGGTGGAAGTGCGCGATGTCCACAAGGCTTACGGCGCGCTTGAAGTTCTCAAGGGTATCAATCTGTCGGTTGAACGTGGACAGATCATCGCCATTATCGGCCCATCCGGTTCCGGTAAAAGTACGTTGCTGCGCTCCATCAACCATCTGGAAACGGTCAATTCAGGCCAGATTCTGCTGGATGGCGTGCAGGTCAACCAGTCTTTGAGCGGACGAGCCTTCGAACGGCACATCAACGCAGTGCGTCAGCAGATGGGCATGGTTTTTCAGCACTTCAATCTGTTTCCGCATCTCAATGTAATGGAAAATATCACACTTGGTCCCATCAAACTGAAGGGCAAGAGCAAACATGAAGCGCAGGAGCTGGCAGTTTCGCTTTTGAAGAAGGTCGGCCTTGCCGACAAGGCATCAATGTACCCGTCGCGTCTGTCGGGCGGACAGAAGCAGCGTGTGGCCATCGCCCGTGCGCTTGCAATGCAGCCGAAAGTCATGCTGTTCGACGAAGCGACCTCCGCGCTCGATCCGGAACTGGTCGAGGAGGTCAATCAGGTCATGAAACAACTCGCACAGGAACACATGACCATGTTGATCGTGACCCACGAAATGCGTTTTGCCGCCGAAGTTTCAGACAAGGTTCTGTTCATGGACAAGGGCGTTGTCGTCGAGGAAGGCAAGCCGGATGTGATCTTCACCAATCCGGAAAATGAAAGAACGAGAGCGTTCCTGCGAAAGCATCTCAACCAGTAAATCGACGTTTAGATCAGATTGTGAACCCGTCTGTGCCTTTCCCAAGGTACGGAGACGGGGAACTATTGAGCGAGGAAAGACCGTGGCATCCCCAAATCAATGGAACCCGACAGAACGGGTGCGAGAACTCTCCTATCGCATGGTGAAATGGCCAAGCGAGACCGGAACACCGGACGAGGCATCATTCGGTCCGAAGCTTGCCGAGCTTTTGCGCGAGATTCCCTATTTCCAGAAAAATCCAGACGACATCGCTGTCATCGATAGCCACGGCTCACCGATGACCAAGAATGTCATCGCGGTCGTCCGCGGTACCGGGCGGCGAACACTGGCGTTGGCCGGTCACTTTGATGTGGTGGAAACTGCAAACTACCGCGATTTGAAACATCTGGCCTTTGAACCGGATGCGTTGCTGGAAGCGCTTCTGGCCGATCTCACCAGTCGTCCGCTTGCTCCCAACGAAGAGAAGGCGCTCGCCGACTTCCAGAGCGGAAACTACATTCCCGGACGTGGCATGCTGGACATGAAGAGTGGCGTTGCCGCTGGCATAGCCACACTCGAATATTTCTCGCAGCAGGCGGATCGCGAAGGCAACCTGATCCTGTTCGCGACACCTGATGAAGAGCGCGGATCGCGGGGAATGCGCAGCCTGCGCGATGCCTTGCCTGAACTTGCCGAACGCTGGGGCCTCGACATCGTTGCCGGTATCAATCTGGATGCAACGAGCGATCAGGGTGATGGTGCGGAAGGCCGCGCCATCTATCGCGGCACCATCGGAAAGCAGCTTCCCTTTGCTTTCGTGGTGGGGCAACCTTCTCATGCGAGCTATCCGTTCGAAGGTGTCAGTGCGCACCTCATCGCATCGGAAATCATGCGGGCGGTGGAAGCCAATGCAATGCTTTGCGATACGGGCGATGGCGAAGTTTCACCGCCTCCGATCTGCCTTGAGGCACGGGATTTCCGTGGAGGCTATGAGGTGACCACGCCGGAACGGACATGGATTGCCTTCAACTGGCTGACCCATTCCGTTTCGCCCGACGCTTTGTTCCAGCGGTTCAAGGCGGTTGTCGGGGAGGCGCTGGATCGCGCAATCAAGCACTTCAATGTCGAGGCGGACCGTTTTGCAAAGCTCGTCGGCAGCGAAGCGGATGCCAATCACAAGGGCCGAATTCTGACCATGGCTGAGCTGCGCGAGCAAGTTCGGAGTATTGCGGGGGATGCGGCACTGGAACGGATTGCCGCATTGGAAGCTGAGCTTTCAAGCAGCGACAACCCGCTTCTCATTACGCGGGAACTCGTCAATTGCATGGTTGCCGAGGCGCGCATTACAGGCCCGACGGTCATTATCGGCTTCGGGAGCCTTGTTTATCCGCATGTTCGTATGGGGGTCGAAACAGCAGAAGAACAGCGTTTTGCAGAAGCCTTGGAAACTGCACGCGTGGACGCAGAACGTCAGTTCGATACAACAATCCGGTATCGCGAAATCTTTGCCGGAATTTCGGATATGAGCTTCTTTGGTCACATTCCAGATGCGATGGATAGCGAAGTCATTGCGGCCAACACACCGGCTGCTCAATTTATCGACCGTGCCAATCCAAACGCGCTTTCCTATCCGGTGGTGAATATTGGTCCATGGGGGCGCGAGTATCATCAGAGGCTGGAGCGGGTTTATGCGCCCTATGCATTTACAGTGTTGCCACAGTTTCTTTACGGCATCGCCGTGCGGCTCCTGAAACCTTAGCGGTTCGCGAACGGTTTGATGTCGTTCACATTACCTGATTGACCGTGATTGCGATCATGTGGAGGACGTCGTCTGCGCTGCATCCGCGTGAGAGGTCGTTGGCCGGTTTTGCGAGGCCTTGCAGAACAGGGCCGATGGCCTGTGCACCGCCGATGCGCTGGGCAATCTTGTAGCCGATATTCGCCGCTTCCAGATTGGGAAAGACGAAGACATTCGCATTGCCCTTTAGCGGTGAATCGGGCGACTTCGCATGGCTGATTGCCTCCACGAAGGCGGTGTCGAACTGCAATTCGCCGTCGATGCAAAGGTCGGGCCGCGTCGCCCGCACTTTCCGGGTCGCCTCGACTACTTTCGACACGCGCTCATGCGCCGCGCTTCCGCCCGTCGAAAAGGACAGCATGGCAACGGCTGCGTCTTTTTCAGTCAGTTGGCGGTAGGATTCCGCCGACTGCATGGCGATATCGGCAAGCTGGCTTGCATCCGGCTCTACCACCAGTCCGCAATCGGCAAAGATGAATGCCCCCTTCTTCTGGTGGTGTGACTGGCAAAGCAGCATCAGGAAAAAGCTCGAAACGAGCGAAGCCCCTTCGGCCTTACCGATAATCTGCAGGGCATGGCGCACCACATCGGCGGTGGTTGAAACCGCGCCCGCCACCGTTCCATCCGCATGGCCTGCGCGCACCATTAAGGCGGCGAAGCCCAGCGGCGTTCTTGCCATTGCTGCTGCCTGCTCTTCGGTCATGCCCTTGGCCTTACGCAGTTCGTAAAGAGCCTGCGCATAATCAGCACTTCTGGCTGATGTCTTGGGATCGACGATCTCGATGTTTGATCCGCCGATCTGTCTGCCAATAACATCCCGCGAACCGAGCAGCGTGATGCGGGCGACGCCTTCGAGTTCGGCACGCAGCGCCGCATCGATGATACGCGGGTCTTCGCCTTCGGCCAGCACGATATGGCGCGGGTTGGAACGAGCTTTCTCGAAAATCTTTTCCAGTGGCAGCATGGCATAATCTCTTCAAAAGACCGGGAGTCGTCCTCCCGGCCTGTTTTCCAAACAGGATGCTTAAACCGGCGCCTGCTCACGCATGTCGGCTTTGCTGATACCGGCCACCACAACCGGCTTTTTCATCGCATCGCGGCGGAAAGGTTCGCCCAACTCCTGATTGAGCACGACTTCGATGAAGGTCGTCACGCCCTTGGCCTGTTCGTCGATTGCTGTCTGCAAGGCTTCGGTCAGCGCCTGTTGGCTATCGACGGTTACGCCTTTCAGTCCGCAGCCATCTGCCACCTTGGCGTAGCTCAGGTTCGGATTGAGCTCGGTGCCGACGAAGTTGTTGTCGTACCACAGCGTCGTATTGCGCTTTTCGGCCCCCCATTGATAGTTGCGGAAAATGACCATGGTGATGGCAGGCCAGCCCTTGCGTCCGATGGAGGTCATTTCGTTCATCGAAATGCCGAAAGCACCATCTCCGGCAAAGCCGACCACCGGAGTGTCGGGTTGCCCGATCTTCGCGCCGACAATGGATGGAAATCCATAGCCGCACGGGCCGAACATGCCCGGCGCCAGATATTTACGGCCATGTTCGAACGTTGGATAGGCGTTGCCGATGGCGCAATTATTGCCGATGTCGGTGGACATGATGGCGTTTTTCGGCATACCCGCCTGAATGGCGCGCCATGCCTGTCGCGGCGACATGCGATCCTTCTCGCGTTCGCGTGCATCCGCGTTCCATTGTGTACCCGGATCGTCATCCTCGTGATCCATCGAGGAAAGCTGCTGCAGCCAGGCGGACTTGCGCTGGTGGATGAGCTGCTTGCGCTCGTCGCGCCCGGCATTGCCCGCATCGGCTCCCAGCTGGTCGAGGATCTGCTGCGCAACCTGTTTGGCGTCGCCGCAAATACCAACCGAGATTTTCTTGGTGAGACCGATGCGATCGGGATTGATGTCGACCTGAATGATCTTTGCATCCTTCGGCCAGTAGTCGATGCCATAGCCGGGCAGTGTCGAGAACGGATTGAGGCGGGTGCCGAGCGCCAGCACCACATCGGCCTTGGCGATCAGTTCCATCGCAGCCTTGGAGCCGTTATAACCCAGCGGACCTGCGGACAGCGGATGGGTGCCGGGAAAGGCATCATTGTGCTGATAGCCGCAGCAGACCGGTGCATCGAGCCTTTCGGCAAGTGCGATGGATTCCGGGATTGCACCGCCAATGACGACACCCGCACCGTTGAGAATGACCGGGAATTTTGCTTCCGTCAGTATTCTCGCTGCTTCCGCAATGGCCTCGCGCCCGCCGCTCGGGCGCTCCAGACGCACGATCTGTGGCAGGTCGACATCGATCACCTGCGTCCAGAAATCGCGCGGAACGTTGATTTGTGCCGGTGCACAGCCGCGCCATGCCTTCTCGATCACGCGGTTCAGCACTTCAGGAATGCGCGAGGCATCACGCACCTCTTCCTGATAGCAGACCATTTCCTCGAACAGCGCCATCTGGTCCACTTCCTGAAAGCCGCCTTGACCGATGGTCTTGTTGGCAGCCTGCGGCGTCACCAGCAGCATGGGCGTGTGGTTCCAGTAGGCCGTCTTGATGGCGGTGACGAAGCCGGTCACGCCCGGACCATTCTGGGCGATTGCCATGCCCATCTTACCGGTCACACGGGTATAGCCGTCACAAATAAGCGCTGCGTTGGTTTCATGGGCGCAATCCCAAAAAGCTATACCCGCCTTTGGAAACAGATCGGAAACCGGCATCATAGCCGATCCGATAATCCCGAATGCATGTTCTATCCCATGCATCTGCAAAACCTTCACGAAGGCTTCTTCCGTCGTCATTTTCATGGCGCATACCTTTCCTTGCAATTCAGAGAACTTCGTCTTTCAGCGCATACCAGCGGTACATGGCGCGCTGGCCTATGCGCCTAAATGGCGTCAACATGCCGTAACTCGGCAGTTCGGAGGTGAAGATCGGCAAGTCCAATTCCTGTCCGTGACCGGTCATCAATTGGGCGACCCGGCGTCCAGCCTGCGCGGAATACATCACGCCATTGCCGCCATAACCCATGGCATAATAGATTTCCTGCGATGGGTCGGGCCGATAGATGCGGGGCATCATGTCGTGGCTGACATCGACCCACCCCCACCATGAATATTCGATCTCGATGCCGGTGAGCGCCGGAAATTTCCGGTAAAGTCCGGAAAGCAGCAGATCGTAATGTTTCGGGTTCGGTGCATCTGCCCCCGTAATGGCGCTGCGACTGCCTATCTGCATTCGCCCATCGGGCAGAAAGCGGTAATAATGGCGAAGCGTGCGTGTGTCGGTCAGAGGAATGCCGGTCTTCGGGCCACACGCTTCAATTTCATCCGCCGTCAGCAGGCGTGTCACGACCGAATTCGACAAGACCGGCATCAGCCGGTAACGGGTGAGAGGATGCAGGCCGGGCGAGGTATAGCCCGCCGTTGCAAAACAGACCTGCCGTGCCTTGACCGTCCCGTTCGGCGTGTTGAGATGATAGACATTGCCGTTCTTGCGGCAACTCAGCACCGGGCTTGCCGTGTGCACCTTCGCGCCGAGCCTGCGGGCAAGCCGAAGATAGCCGAAAGCCAGTTTTGCGGCGTGAATGCCAATGCCGTCAGGTTCATACATCGCTCCGCGCGCTTCCTGATCACGGATGAAGTCGCGGTGAATTTCGTCGCGGGCGACCATGCGCGTCCGATAGCCAAACACGTCATTCAGCAGGCGGGATTCCTTCTCCAGCGCGGGAAGGACCTTATCGCGATGGGCGATGTACAGGTGACCGCCATCCTGCGGATCGCAATCGATTTCCGGTTCGGCGATGAGTGCGCGAAAAAGGTCGAACCCTTCGGCAATTTCCCTGTGCAGCTTGCGCGCGACATCCACGCCCCAGCGCTCGATCCATTGCGAACGCTTGAGCCGACCGGCTGAGATCTGCGCCTGACCGCCATTACGAGTGCTGCAACCCCAGGCGACCCCATTTGCTTCCAGTACCGTGGCCTTGACACCATGATCCCGGGCTAGGTGGATCGCTGCCGAAAGACCAGTATAGCCTGAGCCGACGATAACGACATCGGCATCGACGTCGCCGCGAATAGGGCCATCGTCTTCCGGCGCCGGTCCAGCTGTTCCGATCCAGTAGGTCGGGGCATAGTCGCGGCCTTGCCCTGGCGTCTTCGAAACCACCGGATCATAGGCGGGGTCGAATGGTTGAGTGGCAGAGAAACTGTTGAGAGTGTGGGTATCCATATGTCGGTCCTCCAGATCACCGACGGACATTGTTGGGGCTTACGCCTTCAGCAAAGGCCGGTTCTTGCGGAATGCCTGCTTGCGGACGATCCTGCCGTCACGCTGTGTGAAGAGATCGCAACCTTCCGCCTCGACGCGCGCGCCGTTGGCATCTGTTCCGCGAAAGGTCCATTCGGACGCGGCACGGTCGCCGCTCACGAAATGCCTGTGCTCGTCCCATTTTACGTCGGGCATAGCAGCCCATACGCCGGAGAAAGCCCTTGCAATGGCATCCTTGCCTTCGATGCGGGTGCCGCAAGCTTCGTCGCCGCCGATGGTGTAGAACACGCAATCATCGGCGAAAAAGGCCATGATCGCGTCGATGTCATGCCGGTTGAAGGCGTCGAAGAGGTCGGAAAAATGCTTCTCTGTGAGGTGTCCGGCGGACATTCGGCTGCTCCTTGATGCGTCTGATGTTTGCCCGATTTTGGGCAAATTTTCTCCGTGACGCGGCAGGGACTGCCGCGCGATCGATATTGCGAATGAGATTTCGGTCGGGCTGGTTACAGCGGTTGCGTCACCATCAGATCTTGCCCTTCCATGGGATGAGAACTTTTTCCATGTAACGGATCAGAAGGTCGAAGGCGAAGGCGAAGACCCCGATCACGATGATGCCCATGATGACGGTGTCACTGGCCAGAAACTGTGCCGCGTTGAGCACCATGAAGCCAAGGCCGCGATGTGCCGCCACCATTTCGGCCGCAACCAGCGTCGTCCAGCCCACGCCGATCCCGATGCGCATGCCGGTGAAGATTTCCGGCATGGCCGCTTTCATGATGACTTGCGTTATCACCTGCGACCGGGATGCGCCCATTGCATAGGCCGCATGGATTTGTTCGGTAGATACCGAGCGCACGCCGGCTCTGGCTGCAATCGCCATTGGCGCGAAGATCGCGAGGAAGATGAGGAACACCTTCGGAAATTCACCGATACCCAGCCAGATGATGATCAACGGCAGATAGGCAAGCGGCGGCAGCGGTCGGTAGAACTCGATAATCGGGTCCAGCACGCCACGAACGAAACTGCTCATGCCCATCATGATGCCGATGGGAATTGCCGTGATAGAGGCAATCGCGAAGGCGCCCAATACGCGACCGAGGCTGGCAAGGGTATGTTCGGCAAGAGTAGAATTTGCCACGCCGTCGGTCATGGCGATCATGAACTTGCCATAGACCGCGAAGGGAGAGGGGAGAAACAGCGGCTTGACCCAGCCCATCCCCGTCACGAGAAACCAGAGCCCCAGCAAAATCAGTGCGGTCACAAGGCTGATGAAGCCGCTATTGCCGTCGCCAGGGGCGCCATAGATTTTACCGGGTTTGACTGGTCGTGCCCGAGTTAGAAACTCAAGCATGGACCAGTTCCGGGTTTCCTGATGCACGTTCATCGCCATAGATAATCCCCAGAATTGTCTCACGCATCTTGATGAAATCGGGACTGGACTTGACGGCGCGCGCGTCACCGCATTCCAGAAAGCGTCGGTTGAAATCCAGATCGTAGGTATGGGTGATCCGTCCGGGACGCGGCGACATGACGATCAGCCGCGAACCGAGAAACAAGGCCTCTTCGACGCTGTGCGTGATGAAGAAGAACATTTTATTGGTCACTTGCCATACCCGCAAAAGCAATTCCTGGATTGTTTCGCGGGTGAGGGCGTCGAGCGCTGCCATGGGCTCGTCCATAAGCAGCATCGCCGGATCGCAGGTCAGTGCGCGGGCGATCCCGACACGTTGCTGCATACCGCCGGAAAGCTGGTAGATTTTGTGATTGTGGAAATCCTGCAGGCCGACCAGAGCCAGATTCTTGGTGGCACGCGCACGACGTTCGGCCTTCGGCACACCTTGAAGCTTGAGCCCGAATTCGGTGTTGTCGACCACATTGAGCCAAGGAAGAAGAGCATGTTTCTGGAACACGACACCTCTGTCGGCGCCGGGACCACGCACCTGCCTTCCGCCCAGCGTGATTTCACCGGATGATGGAATCATGAATCCCGCCATGAGATTGAGAAGCGTGGTCTTGCCGCAGCCTGACGCACCAAGCGCCACCACGAAATCCCCGCTGTTGATGCGCAGATTGACACCCTTCAGCGCGATCACGGCTTCTTCCACATAAAGACCGGGATAGGTCAGACTGACATTCGATACGTTCAAAGTTTCCATGACGTCACCTTTCGGGAACGAAGGAGCGGTTCCGGCACAGGCCAGAAGGCAAAACACTACAGGAACCGTCTCGGTTCAGCGGCTTGCCCGAAGGTATGCCGCTGGCGGAGATGTTTGAATTACCGCACTAATTACTTCGCGGCGGCTTCGGCAAAACTGCCATTTACATTGCCGCTATAGTCATCCAGAGCCTGGTCGAGCTGCTTTTGGTCGACTAAGAATTTTGCGCTCTGGGTGATGGACTTGAGCGCTCCGCCGTCCTTGTCGCCGCCGAGCCATGTCGGGGAGGACTGTTCTTCCGCTGTGGGGAAGGACAACAGCGCCAGTGCGCCCGGTATATCAGCGGCATTGCCACCGATCAGTTTGACCATGCCTTTGACTTGTTCGGAATCTGCTGTCCACTGGCTGCCATTGGCCTTGTAGTCGGCGTAAGCATCCTTCAGCACAGTGGTGAAGGCGGTCATGAATTTGGGGTTTTCGCTGGCGAAGCTCTTGTCCACTACAAGTCCGTCGAAGGTCGGAACGCTTTTCGCGCCGATTTCTTCAGAATTGACGATTTCCTTGCCTGTTTTTAAGATTTCTGAAAGAGCCGGCGGCCAGACATAGGCAGCATCGATATCGCCACGCTGCCAGGCGGCAACGATCTGCGGAGGCGTCATGTTGAGAATTTCCGCGTCGCGCGGATTGATCTTCCAGATGTCATCCATGCCGACCAGAAGGTGGAAGTGAGAGGTCGACACGAACGGCACGCCGATTTTCTTGCCCTTGAGGTCTTCGGGCTTCTCGATGCCCGAGCCTTCGCGCGCTACCAGTGCTTCCGATTTGCCGATATTATCAAGGATCCAGAAGAGTTGAAGGTCGACGCCGCGTGTGGCGGCTGCGGCGATGCCTGTTGATCCAATCACGCCAATCGGCACGTTGCCGGAAGCAAGTGCTGTCGAAATATCGCCACCCGATGCAAACTGGCGCCAGTCGATCTTGTATCCCGCTTCCTTGGCTGCCGCGTCGAACTTTCCATCGGCAATCGCGGTCAGAAACGGTCCGACGATCTGCTGATAACCGACCACGACCGTAGTTTCGGCATAAGCCGCAGATGTAGAAAGCGCTGCTACGGCCGAAAATAACACCACCCGTTTTATACTATTGAAATAGTTCATGGAGTTCCCCTTCCATTTAAGAACCATGCCTGACTTCGTCATGACTGTTGGCGTTTTTCGCCAATCTGCAGTTCCAGTTACAAACGATAGCCATCTCATTGAGTTTGCCTTATATCCAGTTGGAATAGTCAATAAGTCCAGTTTGGTGATCGAGATGGTGCCACCCGATAATCGGTATGCACGCTCCCTTAGCGTCGAAATTATTCCACGTGCAGAAACAGAAAGAAGAAACACTATTGCTAAGTAGGGCATGAAGCGGAAAAACTGCCGCGAAGTTGGGCTGAATTACAGATATACTGATGGAGTAAAGCCTTGGATGCCGTCTCTCCGACAATCTTCTTCATAGATGGTAGCCGAAATACCGGGCTGCAGTCGCAGATACGTGAAACCACTGTATCGGCCATTCTCTCTGGCGGTGTTTTACCGGGTGCGCGCATGCCCTCGACACGGCGGCTGGCTGATTATCTGAAAATATCCAGGCTAACTGTAACGCTGGCTTATCAGGAACTCGTATCTCAAGGTTATCTGGAAGTGCGTTCGCGTAGTGCTTATCATGTGGCGACAACACCTCCCATCAGCCGGCCCGACAGGGACTTCTTACAGACACCTGACACTGCCGTCGATTGGTCTTCCAAGATGCGGCCCGGCTTCAATATTGCCAAGACCATTCGTAAGCCGCTCGATTGGCGACGGTATCGCTACCCGTTTCTTTATGGCCAGATGGATCAGACCTTGTTCGATCTCGCCGCATGGCGCGATTGCGCCCGGCGCGCGCTGTCACGAGAAGACTTTATCCTCATGGCAGGCGATTTCGCCGCTGCTGACGATGTGGAACTCGTCAATTATATCCGTTCACGTACGCTGCCAAGCCGGGGAATACGTGCCGAGCCGGATGAGATATTGGTTACGGTTGGTGCACAGAATGCGCTTTGGATCATTAGTCATCTGCTTTTGACACGGCGCTCGCACGTTGTATGCGAAAATCCGGGGCATCCTGATATCAGCGCCACGCTCCATCTGACAGGAGCCCATGTAACGGCGCTCGACGTTGATGAAGGCGGCTTGCCGCCGGAACTGTTGCCTGATGGGATCGATGCGGTCTTCGTTACACCGAGCCACCAGTCTCCCACAGCCGCTACTATGCCGCGCGCAAGACGAATCGCACTTCTGGAAGCTGCCGCAGAACGCGATTTCTTAATCGTGGAGGACGATTACGAATTCGAAATGAGCTTCCTCCAGCCACCGACACCAGCGCTGAAGTCGCTCGATCAATATGGCCGTGTTCTCTATGTGGGCAGCTTTTCCAAATCACTGTTTCCGGGACTTCGGCTTGGCTATCTGGTTGCGCCAGCGCCTGTCATCCGCGAGGCGAGGGCACTGCGTGCACTTATGTTGCGCCATCCGCCCGGTCATCTGCAGCGAACAGCAGCATACTTTCTGGCACTTGGTCATTACGACGCGGTCATTCATCGTATGCGGATTGAATATCACAAGCGTCATATCGTCATGATCGACGCCCTTAATCGCGAAGGATTGAAAATCGCTGGCAAGTCGGCCTTTGGTGGCACTGCATTCTGGATCGAAGGGCCGGAAGGTATGGATGCCGACAAACTCGCCCGCGATCTGCGCGAGGACGGCGTGCTGATCGAATCGGGATCGCCATTCTTCTGGGGCGATGACCGGCCGTGCCGCTATTTTCGCATCGCTTATTCTTCCATTCCAATCAATCGTATCGCGGAAGGTATCGAACTTCTGGCCCGGCGACTGCGGCAAATCTCGTAGTTTTCGGAACGTTTAGGTTCAGCCTGCGTTCATGTGGATTGCGATAACGGATTCGTGAAGTCGCCGGAATTTCTCCCAATTCGATGGATATCGCTAGCGGCTCTACGGCCTCTTTTCCAGCGAAATTGTGGGAGAGACGCATATCAATTCTGCCTTCCAGAAGGAGAAGGATTTATGTCTATTCGTTCGAAGCTTCTAGCCACGGTTGCCGTGCCGGTTCTCTCGGCCTCCATTTTCGCGCAACCCGTACTGGCGGATACGTTGACGGCTCCAATCCAGCTGGCACAGGAAAACGGAGACCAGCAGCCTTCCGACGAGCAGTTGCAGCAGCAACAACGCGAGGTTGAAGAGCAGCAAAAAGCTGCGGAAGAAGAAGCACGCCGAGCTGAAGAACAGCAGCGCGCTGCCGAGGAAGAAAACCGTCGACAAGCCGAAGAGCAGCAAAAGGCCGCTCAGGAGGAAGCCCAGCGTCAGGAAGAAGAGCAGAAGCGTGCTGCGGAAGCAGAGGCACAGCGCCAGGCTGAAGAACAGCAGAAGGCCGCCGAACGCGAAGCACAGAAGCAAGCTGAGGAGCAACAGAAGGCAGCGGAGCGCGAAACGCAGAAGCAGGCTGAAGAACAAGCCAAACAGGCTGCCGAGCAGAAAAAGGCCGAGGAAGAGGCACGGCGCCAGAGTGAACAGCAGCAAAAGGCCGCTGAAGAAGAAGCCCAGCGTCGAGCCGAAGAACAGAAGAAAGCGGATGAGGACACAGCTCGCAAGGCCGCTGAGCCTCAAGAGCAAACTGCGCCCGCCGAGAATCCTGTGAAGGATGCTCCAGCACAGGAGCCGGAAGCGAAGCCCGAGCAACCTGCAGCCGAAACGCCAGCCAAGGAGGCTCCAGCTCAGGAAGCGGAAAAGCCAGCCGAGCAACCGGCAGAGGCAACCCCTTCGCAGAAGGAACCGGCGGAAGAATCGATTGTTGAGCATCCCGAAGAAGCTCAACCGCAAGAACCGAAGACAACGGAGGAGCCGCAGAATGACGCTCAGCCCGCGCAGCCGGTTGAGCAGCCGCAATCTACCGAAGGCCAGCAACAGCCTGCGCCGAATCCAGCGTCTGAGCCGGCACCAGAGATAGTCGATCAGCGCTCGAGCGAAGAAAAGCAGGAGATTGCGAAAGACCCTGCCAAGACGGACGATACAGTCGTGTTGCCGGTTGAAAATGGCGCGGCCATTCTCGACAGCGATAAGGATGCCGACAATTCCGGTGGAAGCCAGTCCCGTGAAGAGCGTCGCAAGCAGCGCGAGCAGCAACGTTCGTCTGAGGAGAATGCACTGCCACCCGCAAATGATGCGGCGGCACAGATTGCGATTCCGGAGGAAGTGAAGGCCGCACTGCCGCAGAAAATCGAAGCCAATCTCAAGGAAGAGGGTACTCGCATAAAGGAAGCGCCGGTTTTTGCCGTGCCGGAAACCACCAACATCGTCAACAACACGGTGGTGAACAATACGGTTATCAACAATACGACGGTCAATAACGTGGCCAATAATGTCACAAACGTCAAAGTGATCGAGGAAGTGGATAATCGGGTCATTCTCGACGTGGGTGACCGTATCTTCGTACGTGGCGATGATCGTCCGAGATTACGCCGCGATGCGGAGGAAACCTATTATGATAAATTGCCGCGCGGACGCACCCGTGAAACCATTGTTCGCCCGGGCGGAAACCAGATCGTCACGGTTTATGATCGTTATGGAGACATTCTTCAGCGTTCCCGTATCGACCGGGACGGCAACGAGTATTTGATGATCTATGCACCGGAATATGACGACAATCCCCGCGCTTCGATTATTGATGTCGGCTACGAACTGCCACCGATGCGCCTGACCATTCCGGTGAGGGATTATATCATCGACGTCGCGGACGATCCGGATCGTGATTTCTATGACTTCCTTGCCATGCCGCCGGTTGAGCGCGTGGAGCGTGTCTATACGATCGATGAGGTTCGTCATTCTGCCCGTTTGCGTGACAAGGTGCGTCGTATCGATCTGGATACGATCCACTTCGCGACGGGAAGTGCGGAGGTTTCTCTTTCTCAGGCCAAGACGCTGCGCAAGGTTGCAACCGCCATGCAGAAGGTTCTGGCAAAGGACCCCGGTGAGACTTTCTTTATCGAGGGGCATACGGATGCTGTCGGTTCAGATCGCTCGAACCTGGTCCTATCCGACAAACGCGCTGAGTCCGTCGCGAGCCTTCTGACGGAAGTGTATGACATTCCAGCAGAAAATCTCGTCACGCAGGGCTATGGCGAACGCTTCCTCAAAATTCGCACGCAAGCCGCCGAGCAGGAAAATCGTCGCGTCACTATTCGTCGCGTGACCCCGCTTGTGCGTCCTGTGGCTCAGCGCTGAATAGATATATACCCGGATGCTGTGCGTATCCGGGTATTCTTCTTGAAGTGATTTTGTTCAGGCGATTTTGGGCTCGATTGTCGTCAAGCCGAGTAACTGTTCACTCATAGGGCGCGGTTTTACCGCCTCAATCTGCACCATGAGTTCGGCAATCTTGTCGGCATCAATGACACCGCATTCATAGATCTGAATAATTTCGCGCGCCATTTCGTCTTTATGGGGAGAGGTGATCGGGCAACGAGTCAATGCTTCGCATGACTTCACATAAGCCGCTTGCAGCTTTTCTAACTCGGCGGGTTTGAAGCGCCCGAAGTAGTAATCTCTCGAAAATGGCATTCTATGCATTCCGCAGATGGCTGACGGATAGATCATTCCATCCGAAAAACCGTAATTTCGTGCGATCCGCTATACTAAAAGGCAGCTAATTGCAAAGCTTATAACCGAGAACTGTTTAGTTTATGTAAAATAATCAGTCTGCAGTAAAATTGGACGAGGCTTTCATATCGGTTTTACTAGGGTTTCGTCGGAAGCAGACAGCGTAGTTGAACTGCCTTTCGCCAATATAGTTGCCTTGATGGCTCATGTTTTAATTGAACCATTGAAGCCGCTCTAACCAAACGCAAAACCACTTCATGCTCTTGCTGAAGATAGTCTAGACTCGAGCAAGCTCCAGCTTCGCAACCATTTCGGCGATCTTTTCCGGGTCTTGTTCGCCGGTTTCATATGCTCTTATGACCGCGCGCGCGACTGCGTCTTTGCTTTCGTGTGTGGTTGCACAACGTTCTAGCATCACGCAGCAACGATTATAGGCAGCCTGAAGTACCTGAAGATCGTTTGGTGCATATGTTCCCTGATACTTGTTACCGCGAAATGGCATGGTTGCCTCCACCGTTTGACTGATTGAACCTCTAATTCAGGAGGAAAGCAACTGATCCTTTTATGACAGCGATATCAAACGCATCATGGCGGTATTTCTGGAAATTCTGTTTCGTAGCGATAATCTCTTGTTCCCAATTCGTTGGGTTTGAATGCTTCCTGTAAGTTTGTTGAAAGCTGGTTGAAATCGTTATCCTCGTGCGCCCTGCCGTTCTGGACGGTTGAGAACTCGGCGCGAGGGCTGGCAATGATAACGGTTTTAGTTCCGCGTTAAGAAGCTTGGGCGTTGAACCGATGGATGAGGTGAATATCTTCCGGCTCGCGCATGAACAGCAGCGGATCGGGCATTGGTGTGACTTTCGCACCCTGCTTCAGATAAAAATCGATGGTCCGCCGAGTGGGCGTCGCAGAAATATAGAAACCTTCCGTTCCGGCCTCCTTCGCTATCGCCACGCTACGCCGATAGAGTTCGCCGGCAACTCCCAATCCTCGGACGGGATTGCCAACATGCATGAAACCGAGCTGGTGTAATTCTGGATAGGCGCCAACAGGACGCACATCCGTAACGGCGACGGCAACCAGAGTGTCATCGAGATAGGCACCGAGGAACACACCGCCATGATCGTAACAGTCGAGCAGTATAGGCGTGTAGATTTCCGCTTCGCCGTCCGGCCAGCCCTGCACATCATAGAAACGTGGCTCCAGCAGAAGCTTTTCTCCTTCCAGACGATACATTTCCTCGATGATTTCGCTGCGATCGATCTGCCAGATGTCAGTCAGTTCGCTTCTTTGGAGTGAACGTATGATGAAATTTGTCTGCTTTGCTGCCTGTACCATGACCCTTGTCCCAGAAACTCAATTCACTCAATGAACTATCGTTTAGCCCAGAGGTGCTCAAGGGGAATGGAGGTGGTAACCGCACAGCTTCACGAACTTGTTGGCAATTTGTCAGGCGGAATTTCTCATATTGCGAAAACTTCCGATAATTTTGACCAATATCACGGCTACTCCCCGCCATTCGTCTCCGGTACTGGTCAGTACAGGTGCGAGGAATATTGAGGCGTGTGGGAGGCCGGAAGCCAACTTCAATCGGAAGAACAGGATTTAAATGCGGATTGAGGGCAGAAAATTGCCTGAAAATAAGCAATTCTGCATCAACTCTCCGATCTGCCCTTGCGGGAGCGGGGCCCGAGTTCTATCAGCATCATCAAAAATTGCAGTCTGAGGAAGGTTTCGGCAGGTTCGTTGCCGGGACGTCCTGATGCCCGCCTTCATCCTGTATGACGGTGGTATAATAAGCGATGGAGCCAAGTTGAAAAACCATCACGATATCTGGGATATCGTCGACGCCAAGAGCGCCGCATATTTCGAACTGAGCGATACGGTTTGGGACAATCCTGAAACGAATTACGAAGAATACAAATCGAGCGATGCCCATGCCGCGATGCTGGAAGCCGAAGGGTTTCGCGTCGAGCGCGGCATTGCGGGCCTGCCAACGGCTGTGATGGGCGAGGCTGGTGACGAAGGACCGGTCATTGCAATTCTGGGTGAGTTCGATGCCTTGCCGGGTCTAAGTCAGATATCGGGATTGGTTGAGGAACAACCTGTCGAGGCAGGCGGCAACGGCCATGGCTGCGGCCACAATTTGCTCGGTGCCGGCTCGCTGCTCGCTGCTGCTGCGGTCAAGGATTACCTCGCAGCGCATGGCATCAAGGGCCGCGTGCGTTATTATGGTTGCCCGGCGGAAGAGGGTGGTTCGGCCAAGGGATTCATGGTCCGTGAAGGGCTGTTCAATGATGTGGATATTGCCTTCTGCTGGCATCCCGCGCCATTCGCAGGCGTAAACGATCCGGTTTCGCTTGCCTGCAACGAAATCAATTTCCACTTCAGCGGTCGCGCAGCCCATGCTTCGTCGGCACCGCATCTGGGGCGCAGCGCGCTGGACGCTGTCGAGTTGATGAATGTGGGCGTGAACTATATGCGTGAGCATATGCCATCCACGGCGCGTATTCATTATGCCGTGACCGATACCGGCGGGTTTGCGCCGAATGTCGTTCAGGCCAAGGCTACGGTGCGTTATCTCGTGCGGGCTCGCAGCCTGCCGGAAATGCAGTCCCTTGTGGAGCGTGTCAGGAAGATCGCCGAAGGCGCTGCGCTGATGACCGAAACGACGGTTTGCAGTGAGATCGTCAGCGGCGATGCCGATCTGATCGGCAATACGCCGCTGGAACAGCTGATGCAGCTGCAGCTTGAGCGGCTTGGATCTCCGGATTTTGATGAGCAGGACCGCGAAACAGCAAGCCGTTTCCAGAGGACGCTTTCCAAAGAGGATATTTCCGATGCGTTTCGTCGCTTCGGTGTCGAGCCGAAGAACGGCCTCGCGCTTTGCGAAGATATCTATACGCCCTATAAAGGTGACAACACCCTCGTCGGCTCGACCGATGTCGGCAGCGTGAGTTGGGTCGTCCCGACCGTGCAGATGCGCGGCGCGACCTGTGCAATCGGTACACCGCTTCATTCGTGGCAGATGGTGGCACAGGGCAAGCTGCCAGCGGCGCATAAGGGCATGGCCCATGCTGCAAAGATCATGGGCAGCACGGCAATCGAATTGTTCCGTGACCCGGAGCAGATCAAGAAAGCGAAGCAGGACCACGAAAAACGGCTCGACGGAACCGTGTTCGTCAATCCGATACCAGACAGCGTTCAACCCGCTCTGCCCGTAACCGCAAAATGATGCGGGCGAGCAGACAGATTCTGAAAATAGAAATGACATTCAATCCCCCAATTCCAACAGGGCCCGACGCATCATGAAGCAGATGGGCTTTCTCGATATTTTGAGCTTCGGGCCGGACGGCTGGGGCTATGTGCTGATGATGGGTGCACTGGTGAGCGTAGCGCTTGCTGTTCTAGGCTTCCTTCTCGGTGCTGCTATCGGCGTGTTCGCCGCCTGGGCGAAGATTTCCGGCGGGCGCACGCTGCGCGCCGTCGCCGACGGCTACACCACGGTCATTCGCGGCATTCCGGACCTTCTCGTCATTTACCTGTTTTATTTCGGCGGCAGCGCGGCAGTCACGGCGCTCGGCAAATATTTCGGTGCGGAAGGTTTCATTGGCTTTCCGGGTTTTCTGGCAGGTGTTCTGGCAATTGCCATTTCCTGTGGTGCGCACCACACCGAAGTGTTTCGTGGTGCATTCCGGGCCGTTTCCAAAGGTGAACTAGAAGCCGCTACTGCTTGCGGCATGGGCCAGATGCTGAAATTCCGCCGTATCATCGCGCCGCTCGCGCTGCGACATGCATTGCCGGGTCTTGGCAATGTCTGGCAGGTGTCGCTGAAGGAATCCGCTCTGGTGTCTGTTGCCGGTGTGGTCGAGCTTCTGCGCCAGGCACAGATTGGCGCTGGCTCGACTGGTCTGCCCTTCAACTTCTTCCTTATTGCCGGTGCGCTCTACCTGCTGATTTCGTCGGTTTCCGGCGGGCTTCTGCAAATGGCCGAGCGCCACTTCTCGCGCGGCGTCCGGAGGGCAAAATGAATCTCGAATTCTATTCCGATGCATTTTTCCAGATGCTGAGTGGTGTACCACTGACACTGAAGCTTGCGGCAACTTCCATTGTGTTCGGTGCGATTCTGGCCCTGCTTTTCGCCATGATGCGGCTGTCGGGCGTCAAGGTGCTGGACTGGATTGCCCGCCTTTACGTCTTTGTGTTCCGCGGAACACCGCTTCTGGTGCAGATATTCATCATCTATTACGGTCTCAGCCAGTTTCCTGCCATCCGCTATTCGTTCTTGTGGCCGGTTTTGCGCGAGCCTTACTGGTGTGCAATCATCGCGCTGACGTTGAACAACGCCGCCTATGCGAGCGAAATCATCCGCGGCGGCCTGCTGTCGGTGCCGCATGGCCAGATCGAAGCTGCAAAAGCCTGTGGTATGTCGTCCTTCACCTGCTTCCGCCGCATTGTCATGCCGCTTGCGATCCGTCAGGCGCTGCCGGGCTACGGCAACGAGATGATATCGATGATCAAGGCAACCTCGCTTGCATCGATCATCACGCTCATGGAAGTGACTGGTATCGCAGCAAAGCTGATTGCCGAGAGCTACCGGGCCATAGAAATCTTCGTGATCGCCGGTGCGATCTATCTTGCCATCAACTTCGTTCTGACACGTGCGCTGATGTTCGCAGAATATAGGCTGACCCCTTATCTGCGCCAGCCGGTCGTCAAAAGCGGTTCCAATTAAAATGAAATCGATGGAACCGCTCTATCTTTTTGTTTTTACGCATTATCCTACGCAAAACCGCTTCGCACTTTTGCTGGAAATGCTACAGCTTTCCTCCGAAGGACAAACATCGTGAGCAAAATTGTTTCCCCCAATGCACCGGTGGCGCTGAAAGTCGAGAACCTGCGCAAGAGCTTCGGCGCAAATGAAGTGCTGAAAGGCATTTCGCTTGAAGCACGTGAAGGCGAGGTCATTTCGATCCTCGGTTCGTCGGGTTCCGGCAAGTCGACTTTCCTGCGCTGCATCAACCTTCTGGAGACACCGACGTCAGGCACTGTGACGGTTTCGGGCGAAACCATCCGTATGGCGAAGAATTCGAAGGGTGAAGCCTACCCGACCGACAAGAAGCAGGTTTCGCGCATACGTTCGGAACTGGGCATGGTGTTCCAGAGCTTCAATCTGTGGTCGCACAAGACCATTCTGGAAAACATCATAGAAGCGCCGATCTATGTGCAGGGACGCCCGCGTGCGGAATGCGTGGCGGAAGCAGAAGCTTTGCTGGCCAAGGTCGGCATTGCCGACAAGCGCGATTTCTATCCAGCTCATCTTTCGGGCGGACAGCAGCAGCGCGCTGCGATTGCCCGCGGACTGGCTATGAAGCCGAAGGTCATGCTCTTTGACGAGCCGACGTCGGCGCTCGATCCGGAACTGGTCGGCGAAGTGCTGCGCGTCATGCGCAGCCTGGCCGAAGAAGGCCGCACCATGCTGGTCGTGACCCATGAAATGGGCTTTGCACGTGACGTCTCCAACCGCGTCGTATTTTTCCATCAGGGTTTGGTGGAAGAAGACGGCGCGCCGGAAGATGTGTTCAGCAACTCGAAGTCGGAACGTTTCCGTAAGTTCATCAGTCACGAGAACGCTGCCTGATTTTTAGAATTCTGTGTTCCGGCGAAAGCCGGACAGAAACAACCGCAACAGGATAACTGCAATGAAGACCACCGGACTTTTCAAAGCCGTGTTCATTTCCGCTCTTGCTCTGACGAGCATCTCGGCCCATGCCGAGGAAAAGAAGTGGACGAAGATCACCATCGCCACGGAAGGCGCATTCCGCCCGTACAACTTCACCAAGCCCGATGGCTCGCTGGATGGCTATGAAGTCGAACTCTACAAGGACCTCTGCGCCCGCATGAAGGTCGAGTGCACGATGGTTGCGCAGCCATTCGATAGCATCATTCCGGCACTCAATGCCGGTAAATTCGATGCGATCATGGCTGGCCTTACCGCTACGCCAAAGCGCGAAGAAACCATCAGCTTCTCGATTTCCTACGGCCTGACGCCGCAGACCTTTGCAACGCTGAAGGACAGCCCTTTCGCCAAGCTGCCGCACACCGGCGAAACCCTTTATCTCGCGAAGGATGAAGCGGCTGCCCAGAAGGCAATCGACGAAGTATCGGCTGAAATCAAGGGCCGCACCGTCGGCGTCCAGACGGCTTCGCTGGGCCTCACTCTCCTCGACAAGTACTTCAAGGATGGCATCGACATCCGTGAATACAAGACTACGGAACAGCATGACCTCGACCTGAAGTCTGGCCGTGTCGACCTCATCGTGGCTTCGCTCGCCTACCTCACGGACGCTGCCAAGAAGCCGGGCAATGAAGACATCGTCATGACCGGACCGTTCTTCAAAGGCGGCATTCTGGGCCGCGGCGTTGCGGTTGGCCTGCGCAAGGACGATGCCGAACTGAAGAAGATGTTCGACGAAGCCATTGAAGGTGCGAAGGCTGACGGCACGATCAAGCGCCTGTCGGAAAAGTGGTTCGGCTTCGACGTTACGCCGTAATTTTCGATCTCCATATTCTGCAAAGCGCCGCCTTCGGGCGGCGTCAGATTGATTACAAACCCCTCGATTTTTGGAAGCAGTCAAAAACGAGGGGTTTTGATTCCGATTTGTTCACGTTCTAAATCTGGGACGTTCCCTGAATCTGAGGTCATTTTGACCCTGCCGGAGGTTTGGCAGCAGCCTGGCGCCGCCTTCGGGCGGCGTTTTCATTTGGGAACTGCAAACCTTCACATCAAACCGGCGAGCGCCTATAAGATCGCCAGCCGTTTGCTGAGAGCCAAAAACTTACTGTGAGGATGTGATGGTAAAGATCGGTTTCGTGACTGTTTCCGACCGCGCAAGCCGCGGGGAATACGAAGATCTGAGCGGCCCGGCCATGGAAGCATGGATAAAAAGCGCCGTCGTCACGCCTTATGAAACGATCCGCCGCGTTATCCCCGATGGTATGGAATCGGTACGCGATACGCTGACCGATCTTTGTGATAACGAATCCTGCGATCTGATCCTGACAACGGGTGGCACGGGACCGAGCCCGCGCGATGAAACACCGGAAGCCATGCGGGCTGTCCTGCATAAGGAATTGCCCGGTTTCGGCGAATTGATGCGCCGCGTCAGCCTAGAACAGACCCCAACCGCCATTCTGTCCCGCCAGACGGCAGGCAGTCGCGGCAAAAGCTTCATTCTCAATCTTCCCGGTAAACCCGCTTCAATCGCCATGACTTTGCAGGCGATTTTTCCGGCGGTTCCATATTGTCTTGACCTGATTGGGGCAGGGCGTATCGATACCGATCCGGCAGTCGTGAAGGCCCATCGACCCGGCTGAAATGTCGCCAGAGCTGCCTTTGCGGGCGTAGTAGATCGCGTCAGGGATCATCTGCCGTGACGAACTTGCGCAACTCAGCTTTGCGCTTTTGCATAATTTCCATGCTTGCTTTTCCCTGAGTCCGGGCTGAATATTAGGGAAAAGAAGGGGAATTCAGTGAAGCCATTTGACGAGATGCTCAACCATGGCGGGAATGTTCGCCAGCCTTACGAATTTCTCAAGCAGTGGCTCGACCAGCAGGATCCGCATAAACTTCTGCAAAAAAGCGACGATGCCGAAAGTGTCTTCCGCAAGACAGGCATCACCTTTGCCGTCTATGGCGATCAGGCGGCAGGCGAGCGCCTCATCCCCTTCGATATCATCCCGCGCATCATTTCAGGGCAGGAATGGCGGCGTCTGTCGCAAGGCATCGAACAACGCGTCATGGCGCTCAATGCTTTCCTTGACGATATTTATCATCGTCAGGAAATCGTCCGGGCCGGGCGCATCCCCAAAGAGCTGATCTCCAAGAATGAAGCCTTCTTGCCGGAGATGATCGGTTTTCGTCCACCGGGCAACGTCTACACCCATATTATTGGTGTCGATATCGTACGGACTGCCGAAAACCAGTTCTATGTGCTGGAGGATAACGCCCGCACGCCATCCGGCGTTTCCTATATGCTGGAAAATCGTGAGACGATGATGCAGCTTTTTCCCGAGCTGTTCCAGAACGTCAAGGTTCGCCCGGTCGAGAATTACCCGCAATTGTTGCGCCAGTCGCTGGCAAGCGTTGCGCCTCCCGGTACGCAGGATGTGCCGACTGTAGCGGTACTGACGCCCGGCATTTACAATTCCGCCTATTTCGAACACGCATTCCTTGCCGACCAGATGGGCATCGAACTGGTTGAGGGAAGCGATCTCCGCGTCGTCGACGGACGTGTGGCGATGCGGACCACGCAAGGATACAGGGCTATCGATGTGCTCTACCGACGCGTGGACGATGCGTTTCTCGATCCACTGACATTCAGGCCGGATTCCACGCTTGGCGTTGCCGGCATCATGGATGTCTACCGGGCAGGCAATATCACGATTGCCAATGCACCGGGGACTGGCATTGCCGACGACAAGGCGATCTATTCCTACATGCCGGAAATCGTGGAGTTCTATACCGGCCGCAAGGCAATTCTCGAAAACGTGCCGACTTGGCGCTGTTCCGAGCCGGACAGTCTTGCTTATGTACTGGACAATCTCGCCGAGCTTGTCGTCAAGGAAGTGCACGGGTCGGGCGGCTATGGAATGCTGGTCGGGCCGGCTTCGACAAAGGCCGAACGCGATGTTTTCGCCGAAAAACTGAAGGCAAGGCCGCGCAATTACATCGCGCAGCCCACGCTTGCGCTTTCCACGACACCCATCTTCACAAAAAGCGGACTGGCACCGCGCCACGTCGATCTCCGCCCCTTCGTTTTGGTTTCGGATCGCATCCGCATAACGCCTGGCGGGCTTACGCGTGTGGCATTGAAGGAGGGATCGCTTGTCGTGAATTCCAGCCAGGGCGGTGGAACCAAGGATACGTGGGTACTCGACGACTGAAACTGCATCAACGTGCTGCAACTGGCGACAAGATCAGGCGCGAAAAGGGGAATGATTTATGCTTCTTGGCCGTACGGCAAACGGACTTTACTGGATGTTCCGCTATATCGAGCGCGCCGAAAACATGGCACGCCTTGTCGATGCGGGACTTCGCATGGCACTGACGAAAACCTCCGATGCGCCCGAGGAATGGTCCTCCGTGGCGGTTTCAGCGGGTGCAAATCAGGGTTTTTCCGCAAAATACGATGTCTATAACGCCGCCAATGTCGCGGATTTCCTGCTGCGCGACGCAGATAACCCGTCGAGCGTGATGACATGTTTCGAAACCGCGCGATCCAATGCCCGTATGGTGCGGACAGCGCTGACGCGCGAAGCGTGGGAAAGCGTCAATGAAGCATGGATGTCGCTGAAAAAATCATTGTGCAGGCCGTTGAAGGAAAGCGACCTCCCGCAGCTTCTCGATCAGATCAAGCGCGAGACAGCGCTCATTCGCGGCTCTTTTCACGGCACGATGCTGCGCAACGAAATCTTTGATTTTGCCAGCCTTGGTACTTTCATCGAGCGTGCTGACAACACAGCCCGTATTCTCGACGTGAAATACTATGTTCTGCTGCCTGCCATATCTTATGTCGGAACGACGCTGGACAATTATCAATGGGAATCGATTTTGCGGTCTGTCTCTGCGCACCGGTCCTACCGCTGGGTTTATGACGGTGATTACCGTCCTGCGCAGGTTGCGGACTATCTGATCCTGAACGGTCGTATGCCGCGTTCGCTCCATTACTGCTATCGCAGCATTGCCGAACATCTGGATTACCTGTCGAAAGATTATGGCAATCGCGCTGCCTGCCACGAGACAGCGGACAAAATCTATGCGAGCCTGCAAAATCAGGACATATCTGCAATCTTCGACATGGGCTTGCATGAATTCCTGACCGAATTCATTACTCGTAACAACCGGCTCGGTAACGAGATCGCAGAAACCTATAATTTCTATTGAGGTCTTCGCTTGCTGCTCAATATCCGGCACGTTTCGCATTATCGCTATGAGTATCCGGTTCCCTATGCGGTCCAGAGGTTGCGGCTGCGCCCGCCAACGGTGCCGGGCCAGATGGTCAAGCACTGGGAGTTGAAAATCGAAGGCGGTGAGCCGGAGGTTTCCTATGTCGACGGCTTCGGCAACAAGACCGATCTCGTCCAGCATGCACGCAATGTCAGCGAGATCGTCATAACCGCCAGCGGCAGTATCGATGTGGAAGACAGAGTAGGCGTATTGGGGCCTGTCTATGGCTATGCGCCTCTCTGGCTCTTCGAGCGGGAGACGCCGCTGACAGCGCCGGGCGAACGCATCAGGGCGCTGGCGGCAGATCTTGCGACCGGGCAGGAACGGCTTGCCTTGATGCACGATCTGATGAGCACCATCCACAAGACGGTCGCCTATATGCCGGGAACGACGAGCGTTTCCACTGATGCCGAAAGCGCACTGGAAAGTGGGAAAGGCGTTTGTCAGGATCAAACGCATATATTCCTTTCCACTGCCCGGTTGATCGGTATTCCCGCGCGGTACGTATCAGGTTATCTGATGATGGAAGGCGTCGAAGAACAGACCGCAAGTCACGCATGGGCCGAAGCCCATATCGATGGTCTTGGATGGGTCGGTTTCGATGCAGCCAATAATGTCTGTCCGAATGATCGCTATGTGCGGATTGCAACCGGGCTCGACTATCGCGATGCGGCACCGATTTCCGGCGTCCGTCTGGGTGGCACGGTGGAAAGCCTTGCGGTTCACATCAATGTAGGGCAGTGATCTTTTTCGATAGCGAATTGCCTGCCGGATATTGCCTATGACCTATTGCGTTGGAATGAAAATCGATCGGGGCCTTGTATTCATGTCCGATACGCGGACGAATGCAGGTCTCGATAATATTTCCATCTTCTCGAAGATGCGGTGCTGGTCCGAGCCCGGCGAACGCGTGATCGTCCTGCTCTCGGCGGGGAATCTCGCAACGACACAGGCGGTCGCAAGCCTTCTGGAAGAACGCATGAAGGCTCCGGCTGACAGACATCCGTCAGTTTTCGATGCGCCTTCAATGTTTCAGGTTGCGCGTCTCGTCGGCGATACCGTTAAGGAAGTGATCCAGAATTCCGCCACTGGGGGGCAGAATGCCGATGCTTTCGGCGCGTCGTTTATTCTCGGTGGACAGATCAGGGGCGGACAGCCACGCCTTTTTTATATCTATCCAGAAGGCAACTTCATCGAGAGTTCAGCCGATACGCCTTTCTTCCAGATTGGCGAAAACAAATATGGCAAGCCCATTCTTGTCCGTGCGTATCAGGAACAGATGAGTTTCGAGGAAGCGGTGAAACTGTTGCTTGTCTCATTCGACTCCACGCTGAAAGCCAATCTGTCCGTTGGATTGCCGCTCGATATGCAGATCTATGAAGCGGACAGCTTCAAAACGGGTGCCCGCAAGCGGTTTGAGGCCACCGATCCTTATTATCTGACTGTGTCGGAAAGCTGGTCGGAAGCGCTGAAATCCGCGCTCGAGCAATTACCGCCGTTCAGTTTCGACGAAGAATAACGTCTTATAGCATGGCGTTAAGATGCTAATGCATCACGCCCTGAAAATACTCAATCGCCGCACGGGCTTAACAAGTCTCGATGAGCCAAACTCAACGAGACTTGTTATCGCGCAACCTGCCTATGAAAAAGCCGGAGGAAAATTCCTCCGGCTTTGTTCTTTCCATATAATCAAGCGATTAGAAGAACACTTTGAAGCGGTCGGCATCATCCATGAAAGTCTTTTCAGCGAAAGGCTGTTCGTTCGAGCCGAACGGCATCTGGGCACGGAGTTTCCATGAAGCCGGAACGTCCCAGACCTTGGCGACTTCCTGATCGATCAGCGGATTGTAGTGCTGAAGGCTGGCGCCGATGCCTGCATTGGCAAGCGCGCTCCATACCGAATGCTGCGCCATGCCGCCTGACTGTTCAGACCAGACGGGGAAATTGTCGGCATAAAGCGGGAAGTTTTCCTGGAGGCCCTTAACAACGTTCTGATCTTCATAGAACAGAACTGTACCAGCACCGGCAGCGAAGCTATCGATTTTAGCTTCGGTCTGTGCGAAGGCGTCGGCAGGAACGATCTGGCGCAGCGTTTCCTTCACGATGCCCCAAAGCTTGTCGCTCTCGTCACCAAACAGGATCACAGCGCGCGAACTCTGCGAGTTGAAGGAGGAAGGCGTGTGCTTGACCGCTTCACGGATCAGCTCGGCGGTGTCTTCATTCGACAGTGGAAGAGACTTGCCCAGAGCATACTGCGTGCGGCGCTTCTTGATGGAATTCAGCAGGGAATTGTTCATTACTCTGTCCTGTGTTTCAGCGGTCCAACAGGCTGTCTGGCTTGGGATTTTCAAGACAACCTCATGAATGATGTTGAGGGAAATATTGTTATTTTGGCTGCCGAAGCCAGCCCATGTTTCTGAAACACACTGTCAACGATCCGTTGTTAACCGGGTTTGACTGTTTACATTTTGACCGTCGAGCCCATGGGCCACTGGCGGTCTGCAGGAACCTAAACAGTGCAACTTCCGCGACTTTATGGGGTTTACAAGAGCAATTGTTTATTGGAATCTAACTAAAACAGTGGGATTTAGGATCGGTAGTTTAACGACGCGCTTTCGCATCGTTTTCGTGAAACGGGAAGAGGTCACGATAGTTTGAAGTCATTTATCATCATTGGGGCCGGTGCAAGCGGCATCATTCTGGCCGCACAATTGCTTCGGCGTTCATCAGAATCAATCGTACGAATTTTCGAGCGTTCAGGCCAATTGGGGGCAGGGATTGCTTATGTAACGGAAAACCCGAGCCATCTTCTCAATGTCCGCGCCGGTAATATGAGCGCATTTCCGGCCCAGCCGGATCATTTCGTAAACTGGCTGCGATCGAGCACAATTGCCGCCCCCGACCATTTGTGGGAACCGCACAGTTTTGCGCCACGTAAATTATACCGTTCATATCTGGAGCATTTGATCGCGCCTTATCTTTCCCAAGACGATACACGTTTGACGGTTGAAAAGACCGGGATCATCGATGTGGCGCTGAAGGACGGCAGATCAACCGTCGTTACCGAGACCGGAGAGACGTTCACTGCCGATGCGGTGATTGTGGCGACCGGTAACGAGGCAGCCATTGCAAAATCTGGCAAGCGCGTTACCGAATATTGGTCGAGCAATGGCTATTTCGATGTGCCGACAGATGCTCCGGTTGCAATATTCGGCACCGGTCTGTCGATGATCGATAGCGTATTGGCGCTGCTTGATAATGGTCACCGTGCCGAAATCTACGCGATTTCGCGGCGCGGCCTTCTCCCTGCACGTCATTCTCCTGCGCCAATCTTTTCAATAGAGGCTGACGATCTGCCCATTTCACTGGGCCTGTCGAAGCTTATGCAGCGCGTGCGTGCCATGACGGTTGAAGCGGAAAAAAACGGGACCGGCTGGCGCGGCGTGATGGATGGTCTGCGTCCGCATACGCAACATATCTGGGCAGGGTTGCCGATGTCGCAGCGGCGTAGTTTCCTCCGTCACCTGCGCCCATGGTGGGATGTGCATCGGCATCGCATGGCCCCCACAGTTGCCGATCGCATTGAAGCTGCCGCAAACAGTGGGCAGCTTAAAGTCTTCGCTGGTCATCTGATTTCGGTGCGCGACGAAGGCGAAAGGGTTGAAGTTCGCTATCGCCCACGGCGTAGCGGACAGGTCGAAAAACTGCACGTATCGACCGTTATCGATTGCCGTGGCGGCAATTCACGTTTCTCGACAACTCGCAATTCCGCACTGATCGGTCTCATGGAGCATGGGCTGGCTCGACCGGATGCACTCGATCTCGGTTTTGATGTCACGCGCGATCTGCAGATGCTCAATCGACGAGGAGAGCCTTCAGGTCCTTTCTTCGCCATTGGGCCGATCACCAAAGGCGCGTTCTGGGAAGTTACGGCCGTGCCAGACATTCGCGTTCAGGCCGAACGGTTGTCGGCAATTCTGCTCGAAGGCTAGAAGCGCGTTTGCGACACCCGAGAATACCAGATTTGTGTCATCGGACTGAAAGATTTTCAGGTCAGTATGAACAACAGACAGATATCGCGGTCCGCAGCAGTCAATAAATTATAGATTTTTCGGCGCAAGGAGCGATAAAATGATTCAAATCTATGCGATAAGCCATTGAAAGCTATTGCCATAATGTTCTGTGGCCGGTCATAATAAGGCCATCGGAATATATGATTCCTCTATACAACTTGCCGGAGCGATTCTGTTGCTGTTTTCTTGAGCGGTGCCTGCTTCGGATCAACCTTGATTTCGGCTAGGAGGCCTGTGGCGCATGACGATGGACGGCAGAATGCTTTTCCTGCTTGTCCTTCTACCATTTCTCGGCAGCGCCATAACCGGATTGTTCAGGGGGGCGGATCGCAGCGGTTCGGCCTGGTTTACGGCAGCGATTGCGCTTGTCGCCTTTATCGTCACCGCCAGCCTTTATCCCATCGTGTCAGATGGCAAGGTGCTTCATGGCACGGTGGAATGGCTCCCTGCTTATGGCCTCAATGTCACCTTTCGAATGGACGGCTTTGCCTGGCTTTTTGCGATGCTCATCACAGGCATCGGCCTGCTGGTCGTCATTTATGCGCGCTATTATATGTCGCCCGAAGATCCTGTCCCCAGGTTCTTCTCGTTCCTTTTGTCCTTCATGGGATCAATGCTCGGCGTGGTTCTGTCAGGCAATCTGATATTGCTTGCCGTGTTCTGGGAGCTGACGAGCATCTTCTCGTTCCTGCTGATCGGTTATTGGTATCATAATGCCAGTGCCCGCGACGGTGCCCGCATGGCGCTGACGGTGACGGGTATCGGTGGGTTCTGTTTGTTGGCCGGTGTTCTGATCCTTGGCCACATTGTCGGAAGCTACGATCTCGACAAAGTTCTGGCGGCGGGCAACATCGTTCGGACACATCCGCTTTACAGCGTGGCTCTTATTCTGATCCTGCTCGGCGCCTTCACGAAAAGTGCACAGTTTCCGTTCCACTTCTGGCTTCCCAATGCCATGGCGGCACCGACGCCTGTATCGGCCTATCTCCATTCGGCAACCATGGTGAAGGCGGGCGTTTTCCTGCTCGCGCGCCTGTGGCCGGTTCTTAGCGGAACAGAAGAGTGGTTCTGGATCGTCGGTTCGGCCGGTCTGATCACGCTTCTGATTGCGAGTTTCTTCGCGGTTTTCCAGCAGGACCTCAAAGGTCTGCTTGCCTATTCGACGATCAGCAACCTTGGTCTGATTACCGTTCTGCTCAGTCTCGGCAGTCCGCTGGCTGCCGTCGCGGCGATCTTCCACATGGTCAACCATGCGATTTTCAAGGCATCGCTGTTTATGGCGGCCGGTATCATCGACCACGAGACCGGCACACGTGACATGCGCAAGTTGAGTGGCTTGTTGCGTCCCATGCCCTATACCGCGACGCTTGCCATGGTGGCGAGTGCGGCCATGGCGGGTGTGCCGTTGCTTAATGGCTTCATTTCCAAGGAAATGTTCTTTGCCGAAGCGGTAGAAACCCACATGGCGTCGTGGCTCGATACGATCACGCCCTATGTGGCCACGATTGCCGGTATCTTTACGGTCGCCTATTCGGTGCGCTTCATCTATTCGACGTTCTTCGGGCCACCACCGCATGATTTGCCGCATGAACCACACGAGCCGCCGCACTGGATGCGTCGTCCTATCGAGATGCTGGTTTTGCTTTGCCTGTTGATCGGCATCATTCCGGGCCTCTCCATCGGACCATTCCTGCATTCGGCTGTTCTGTCAGTGCTTGGAAAGGCTACGCCTGAATATAGCCTCTCGGTCTGGCACGGCTTCAACCTGCCGCTGATGATGAGTATCGTTGCGATGATCGGCGGCATTCTTCTGCACTGGATGCTGAAAAACTATCTTGCGACCAGTGAAGACGGCCCGCCATTCTTCCGGCATCTGCAGGGACAGCGCATTTTCGAGCGTGTTCTGGTGACCTTGTCGTGGAACTGGGCGCGTAAGGCTGAAGCTTTCCTCAGCACACGCCGTCTGCAACCGCAGCTTCGTATTGTTGTGGCGGTTGCCGTCCTCGCCGCTGCCTGGCCGATTTTCGCTTCCGGCTTACAAACAGGTTCACTCGGCGCTCAGCCTGTAGACCCGATCTTTGCCGGACTTTGGATTCTCGGTGGAGCCTGCGCCATAGGTGCTGCTTATCAGGCCAAGTATCACAGGCTTGCAGCGCTGATCCTTCTCGGCGGGGCAGGGCTTATCACCTGTATCACCTTCGTCTGGCTCTCAGCACCCGATCTTGCTGTGACACAGTTGCTGGTCGAGATCGTCACAACCGTTCTGCTGCTTCTCGGGCTTCGCTGGCTGCCGAAGCGTTGGGAAGATCCTGATCCGATTCCGGTGCAAATCGGCCCACGTATCCGCCGCTACCGCGACTTGCTGATCGCTATCGGCAGCGGGGCGGGGGTGGCCGTCATCGCCTATGCTGTAATGACGCGTATATCGCCCAGCAGCATTGGTGATTATTTCCTCGAAAACGCCTATTCTGGCGGCGGTGGCAAGAATGTCGTGAATGTCATTCTGGTCGACTTCCGTGCTTTCGATACTTTTGGCGAAATCGCCGTCCTCGGTATTGTGGGTCTTACGGTCTTTGCACTCTTGCGTCGTTTCCGCCCCGCGCCCGACACGACCGGATCGACTGCGCAGCAGAAGATTCAGGACGCGTATGACGAGGCAGCGCCCGACCGCAAGGCAGGCGAGACACTGGCCGATTATCTGGCCGTGCCGTCCGTCATCATGCAATGGCTGTTTCCGGTCATCATCGTGCTGGCGGTGCATCTGTTCCTGCGCGGCCACGATCTGCCGGGCGGCGGCTTTGCAGCCGGTATCACGCTCGCAATTGCATTCCTATTGCAATATCTGGCGTCAGGTGCGCGCGTGGTAGAGGACCGCCTGCGCATCCTGCCGTTGCGCTGGATCGGGTTGGGCCTGCTATTCGCCGCGGCCACGGGTGCGGGATCGTGGTTCTTTGGCTATCCGTTCCTCACGACCTTCTTCCAGTACACAGACATACCGCATATCGGAAAAATGCCGACAGCCAGTGCTCTGCTGTTCGATCTTGGCGTCTTCACCCTCGTAGTTGGTGCCACCGTCCTCGTTTTGATCGCTCTCGCGCACCAATCGCTCCGTAAACATCGTGTCGAGAAGCTAGCCGCAACGAAGGAGGAGAACTGATGGAACTTGTTCTTGCTCTGGCAATCGGCGTGTTGATGGCATCCGGTGTATGGCTCATTCTTCGCCCGCGTACTTTTCAGGTGGCTATCGGCCTGTCGTTGATTTCCTACGCTGTCAATCTCTTCATCTTCTCGATGGGGCGTCTGCGCACCAATGCTGCCCCGGTGCTCGACAGCGGTGTTGACGTTCAGGCCGCACAATATACCGATCCGGTGCCACAGGCGCTCGTTCTCACCGCCATCGTCATCGGCTTCGCAATGACCGCACTTTTCCTTGTCGTGCTGCTCGCCTCGCGCGGGCTGACACGTACGGACCACGTGGACGGCAAGGAGAACTGATGTTGGACTGGAAAACTCACCTCATCGTTGCTCCAATCGTCCTGCCGCTCGTCACGGCAGCTATCCTGCTGCTCTTCGATGAGCGCAAACGCAAGCTCAAGATGGCCATCAACTCCATCTCGACTTTGGGGTTGATCGCGATTGCTGTCACACTTGCTGGCATGGCGAGTGACAAGGCGCCTGACGCTCTGGTTTACCTGATTGGTAACTGGCCCGCACCGTTCGGCATCGTGCTGGTTCTGGATCGCCTCGCAGCTCTCATGCTTATGCTGACCAGCCTGCTCGGCATGGCTTCTCTCAGCTTCGCGCTCGCGCATTGGCACAAGGCCAGCCCGCATTTCCATACGATCTTCCAGCTTTTGCTGATGGGGCTGAACGGTGCATTTCTGACTGGTGATCTGTTCAACCTCTTCGTTTTCTTCGAAGTCATGCTGGCGGCATCTTACGGATTGGCACTGCACGGGTCCGGTCCGGCGCGCGTGAAGGCTGGCATGCACTATATCGCCGTCAATCTTGTTGCTTCCTCGCTGTTCCTGATCGGTGTCAGCCTGATCTATGGCGTGACCGGCACGTTGAACATGGCCGATCTCGCGCAGAAGATTTCGCAGGTTGCGCCCGAAGATCGTATGCTGCTGGAAGCAGGAGCCGCGGTTCTGGGCGTTGCATTTCTCGTCAAGGCAGGCATGTGGCCGCTCAATTTCTGGCTCGCGCCGACCTATACAGCAGCAGCGGCACCAGTGGCTGCGGTCTTCGCCATCATGAGCAAGGTTGGCATATATGTCCTTCTGCGATTGTCGCCGCTGATGTTCGGCATCAGTGCCGGTTCCTCCTACGGTTTCGGCAATGACTGGCTTTATTTCGGCGGAATGGTCACGCTTGCCTTCGGCCTGATCGGCGTTGTCGCATCGCAGGCGATGGGAAGGCTCGCCAGCTATAGCATCCTCGTTTCCTCCGGCACGCTGCTCGCTGCCATCGGCAGCGGAAACACGGCCATGACCGGCGCAGCGCTGTTCTATATGGTGAGTTCCACGCTCACCATTGCAGCGTTTTTCCTGCTGATCGAATTGATCGAACGCGGACAGGATGCGGCTGCAAACGTTCTTGCCGTTACCATGGAAGCCTATGGTGACGACGAGGAGGAAGAAGACGAGGACGAGATCGGGGCAGTGCTGCCCGCGACCCTTGCCGTCCTGGGAACATTCTTCGGCATTTGTGCGATATTGCTGATCGGCCTGCCGCCGTTCTCTGGCTTTATCGCCAAGTTCCTGATCCTTGCAGCCGTTTTCAACGGTGATAGTCCGACACCGCAACTCGCAATGCCTGTCAGCCCGGCAAGCTGGGCACTGGTCGCGCTCCTTCTGTTGTCCGGCCTTTCAGCGCTGATCGCGATGACACGTACCGGCATTCGCACTTTCTGGGCATCCCTCGAAGGCAATGTGCCGCGCGTTCTGGTGCGGGAAGTCGTGCCGATTGCAGGGCTTCTGGCAATCTGTCTGGCTCTTACGATCGCAGCAGGCCCGGCAATGCGCTACATGGATGAGACAGCACGTTCGCTGCACAATCCGGCTTCCTATATAAGCAGCGTACTCAACGCGCCACGTGCAGGCACTGGAACGGAGGAGGCACAGTGAAGAAGATCCTGCCTTACCCGCTTCTGTTCGTCTCGCTGCTCCTGTTCTGGCTGCTTTTGAACGGTTTTACGCGGGCACAGCTTCTGCTTGGAGCAATTATTGCTCTTGTTGCATGTCTGATAATGACAGCCTTGCAGCCGCAGAAGAATCATATTCGATCGATCCCGACAATGCTCTGGCTGTTGGGCACCATAAGCTATGACATACTCCAGTCGAACACCGCCGTCGCAGGCATCATTCTGTCACGCAAGCGTAAGCGACGTCCGGGCTTTGTCGTTATTCAGCTGGATCTGCAAAACCGGACGGCGCTTGCTGTCCTCGCTTGTATAATCACTGCGACGCCGGGTACGGCCTGGGTGGATTATAATGCCGCCAGACGTGAACTGACCATCCACGTGCTTGATCTGGATGATGCACAGGCGTGGCGGGACACGATCAAGGGAAGATATGAGCAGCCGCTCATCAAGATATTCGGAGCGGCAGATATCGTAGAAGAGGAGAAATCCGCATGAGCGCAGTCATCATCTTCTGGTCCCTGCTTGCTGCTCAGCTGATGCTTCTTGGTGCCATGGGATGCGCGGTTTACAGGCTTCTGGTCGGTCCGCGCGCGCAGGACCGCATTCTCGCGACCGATGCGCTGTACCTCAATGCACTTCTGCTCCTGATCACGTTCGGTATACGAACGGGCAGCCTCATCTATTTCGAAGCGGCGCTGATCATCGCCCTTCTGGGTTTCGTCGCGACCGTGGCGCTATCGAAGTTCCTTATGCGCGGAGAGGTGATCGAATGATCAACGCAGGCGAACTTCCCGTATGGGCCGCTATCGTCATTTCTTTTTTTCTGGTCGCCGGTGCCTTGCTGACACTTGTTGGATGCATTGGACTGGTTCGCTTTAAAAGCTTCTACGAGCGTGTTCATGCTCCAACACTCGGCTCTTCATTCGGGGCCGGTGGAATCTTGATCTCATCGATCATATTTTTCTCCATCTTGCAATCGAAGCCGATTCTGCATGAAGTGCTTATTACCGTCTTTGTGGTCGTCACAACGCCGGTAACGCTCATGCTGCTCAGCCGCGCCGTGATCCATCGCGACAGAACGCAGGACAGCAAGGAGCTGCCTTCATCTTCCGACCCGCTATAGGTCTGTAGGTATCATGCTTGAGGGTGCGGAGAGGGCGGAAAACTTGCGTTTTCCGTCGCACCAAATGGGGAAAATTGCCGCTTGGCTATCGAAGCAGCGGCTGTCGCTTCCGGGTTAACCGGAGACCTGTTTTGGAGTTCGCTTCAAGACCGGCTATCCTGCCGACCGGAAACATTATCTGCCATTTGCCGAATCCCAGGCCCGACTGCCCACCAACTGCGGAAAGGAAGCAGCGGCCTATCTTGTTTTCGGGCATTTGGAGGAGTGCTCCGGGGCTGCGGCCAATTGTCCGTTCAGGCTTTTGCCGGGGACAAGCGGATTGAAGGATGAGGCCATTTGAATTATCTGAATTTCAGTAATTTCTGAAAATTCAGAATTTACGGGAGAGAGAATTTTGGAATTGTCGCCAATCGTTCAGTCGTTCGTGCTCCACTTCGGAGAAATGGGCAGCCGTTGGGGCATCAATCGTACCGTGGGGCAGATATACGCGCTGCTTTACATATCGCCTGAGCCGCTTTGCGCTGACCAGATTGTCGATGCCCTTGGTGTGTCACGCTCGAACGTGTCCATGGGCATCCGCGAATTGCAGGGCTGGAATCTGGTGCTGCTGAAACACATTCCCGGTGATCGTCGTGATTTCTTCACGACGCCCGACGATGTGTGGCAGATTCTGCGTACGCTCGCTGAGGAGCGCAAGAAACGCGAGATCGATCCGACGCTCTCCGTTTTGCGCGAAATCCTGATGGAGCAGCCGAAAGGCGACAGCGATCTTTATGCGCAGGATCGCATGAAGGACATGTACGGCCTGATCGAACGGCTGACCAACTGGTACGACGACGTCAAGCGCCTCGATACCGACCGTTTGACCAGTCTTCTGGCGCTTGGCGCCAAGGTGACCCGCTTCCTAGAGACCACGGACAGGATCGTGGCGCTCGGACGCGGGCGAACATCGGCCAAAAAGGAGCCTAAGCGAGAGTGACATCCGTTGTCCCCCGAACGGAAAGATTGACGGCAGAAGACGGCGAAGCGGCAGGCGGCCAACAAAGTTCGCGCCGCAGGCAACGTCGTCCTGCTCCGTCCTTGCTGACGCGGGGGGCATATCTTCAGGCGTTGGCCGCACTTCTCTGGCTACCGCAAGCGGGCATTCTCGCTTATGCCCTCGGCCGACTGGCCGATACAGGCTTTGATAATTCCATCTATTACAGCGCGGGAGGGATATTCGCTCTCGGTTGCCTGCGCAACCTTCTTGACAGTGCAGGCGCGGCAAAAGCTTTCGACGCTGCCCGTCAGGAGCTCTCCGGGCTACGAGTCAATGCCGTTGCGGCCCTTGCGCAACGGTCTCCGCTTGATGCGTCGCGCCCGTCATCAGGCGAGGCGGCAAGCATTCTCGCTGAACAGGCCGAAATGGTCGTTCCCTATCTGTCGCGTTTCGTGCCAGTCCGTATCCGCGTCATTCTGGTACCATTAGCGATACTTGCGGTCGTGCTCTGGTATTCCTGGGCCGCAGCGCTCGTCCTGATGGTGGCCGCGCCGCTGATACCGATTTTCATGGCATTGATCGGCTGGCGCGCTAAGGCCGCCAGCGAAAAGCAGCTTACCGCTCTTGGCGGCATGAATGGCTTTCTGCTCGACCGTCTGCGCGGCCTTGCAACCATCCGCACCTTTCATGCCGTGGACGCCGCCGCGAACCGGTTGCGCGAGAACGCAGAGACCTTGCGTTCAAAGACAATGTCCGTCCTGCGCATCGCATTTCTGTCATCTGCCGTGCTTGAGCTGTTCGCTGCCATCGGGGTTGCCATGGTGGCGGTCTATATCGGCTTCCATTTGCTGGGGCAGCTCAACTTCGGAGCATGGGGCCATAAACTGACATTGGCGGAAGGGCTTTTCGTCCTGCTCCTGTCTCCGGCATTCTTCGAACCCTTGCGCGATCTTTCAGCCGTCTGGCACGACCGCGCGGCAGGCGAAGCCTCCATCGACGCGCTGGAAAAGCTGGCCGAACACCCGATGCCGATTGTCGGGAAAAGCGGAAGTCAAACAGCAATTGGCGATGCGCCCACGGTTGCCATGCACGACATCGATTTCGGTTATGCGGTCGGGGCCAAGGTTCTCAGCGGCTTCAATCTCGACATCGAGGCGGGCGAACACGTGGCGCTGCTGGCGCCCAGCGGTTATGGCAAATCTACCATCCTCGCGCTTGTTGCTGGACTGACGGCGCCGCAAGCGGGATGGATTGACATTGGCGGCATCAAACTCACCGACGAAACTGCAACCGCGCTTCGTGCAAGGATGAGCTGGATCGGCCAGAAGCCGCATATATTTGCCGGTTCCGCCAGGCGGAACATCACGCTTGGCCGAAAAGCCGAAGTGGAAGCCACAAAAGCCATCATCGACGACATGGCGCTCGGCCATGTTCCGGGCGTCACCGGCAATGGCCTGATTGGCGAGAATGGCGCCGGAATTTCGGGCGGCGAGGCTCTTCGGCTGGCGCTGTCCCGCGCGGCCATCAATCCGCATGCCGACATTATTCTGGCCGACGAGCCGACCGCCCATCTTGACCATGAAACCGCAAACCTCATCGCCGACAGCCTTCTCAAGCTCGCCAAAGGCAAGACACTGATCGTCGCCACCCATGATGAAACCCTTGCGTGCAGGATGGACCGCATCGTCCGTCTGGATGGCAGCGTCGATAACGATCCGGTTTGGCAAAGGAGGGCGGCCGAATGAACGGTTTCCAGTCATTGCAGCCGATCCTGCGGCTCTTTTTCCAGACCAAGGGGACCGCCCTTCTTGCCGGTATTGCGACAGCAACCGTAACAGTTCTCGCTGGCATCGCGCTTCTCGGCCTGTCCGGCTGGTTCATAACGGCCACGGCTATTGCTGGCCTGAGCATCGCGACAGCCGTTGTGTTCGATGTGTTTGCGCCCGCCGCGGGTATTCGTCTGCTCGCTATCCTGCGTACTGGTTCGCGTTATCTCGAACGACTTGTCACCCATGATGCAACGCTGGCAATCCTTGCCGCACTGCGTGAAAAGCTCTTCCGCAGCTGGGCACGCCCGACTGCTGCAAACACACTTCTGAAACGACCGGCGCGTCTCCTGTTCCGCCTGACGGCAGATATTGATGCGCTGGACTCTCTTTATCTGCGTGTGCTGGTGCCTGTGGGCGCTGCTCTCGCCACCGCACTTGTGGCTGGTATCGCGCTTGGCCTGATGAGTCTGCTTTTCGGACTGCTGATAGCGCTTGTCCTGCTTGTTGCAGGTCTCGGCCTTCCGCTTGCTGCGGCGCGTCGATCTGAGAAGCCCATGCGACAGCGCGCAAAAGGTACGGAAGCGCTACGCGCTCGTACCGTCGATCTTGTTGCCGGTCAAACCGAGCTTCTTATGGCGGGGCGGCTCGAAGACCAGAAGCTGGCCTTAGTGCGTGCAGACGGCTATGTCGCCACTTCGGATCGCAAGCTTAATCGCATAGAGATCATCACTGGCGCCGGTTTCGGCATCGTGCACGCTGCATTGCTTGCAGGTGGCCTCGTTGCCGTCGGATTGCTGACGCAGGCAGGCAGTATCGGTGCACCCGTTGCAGCCCTCGGGATGCTGATCATTCTTGGCGCGATGGAGCCTTTTTCGGCACTGCGGCGCGGCGCTATGGAACTTGGGCGCACCATACTCGCTGCAAAGCGTGTCGCACCTCAGCTGCACGACAACAATGCCGAGCGGGCGATGCCCCGAAAGCCAGAGAATGGCACGGCTGTTCATCTGAAGAACGTGTCCGTTCGTCACGATGGCGCCGACCGCGATGCCCTGAAGAATATCGATCTCAATATTGCAGCGGGCGAGCGGGTGGCCATTGTCGGTACAAGCGGCGCAGGCAAATCGACCCTGTTCAACCTATTCGCCGGGGAAATTCCGGTAGACCGGGGTAGCGTCGCAGTTCTGCCGGCGCGTCTTCTCACGCAACGGACAGAGCTTTTTCAGGACAGTCTTCGCGATAACCTCCGGCTGGCGAACGCTAATGCGAGTGATCAGGAACTGACGGACGCATTGCAAGCCGCAGGCCTTGGCGCGTTTATCGCTGAACTGCCTGCCGGACTGGATGCGATGCTGGGCGAGGGGGGGCTGGGTCTGTCAGGCGGACAGGCGCGTCGTCTGGCTCTTGCACGCCTTTTCCTGACCGATGTTCCACTCTGGCTGCTGGATGAGCCGACCGAAGGCCTGGATGCTGCGACGGCACAAGATGTTCTTGAGTGCCTCAAGATCAAGGCAGGCTCACGCACGTTGCTAATCGTCACACATATCAGCCGTGAAGCGCAAATTTGCGAACGGATCATTGTTTTAAATCAAGGCGCTCTAGTTGAGTCCGTAGGTAGGAGTTCGCCGCGCTTTGGTGAAATCCTCGAGACCATGAGGTGAACTGCGCGGACATGGAGAATGATTTGAAGTCCGTGTCCATATCTGGACCGATATTTGAAATTGAAGCGGAAGGCGGGTTCTAAGAAGCCGCTGCGTTCAAAAGGGGGCCGCGCTGGAAGCGTAGCTCATAACACCAGGAGGGCCGGGTTACCGGCTTAAAGAGATGGAACTCGATATTGTCTCCCTGTCGCGATTGCAATTTGCAATCACGGCACTTTATCACTTCCTCTTCGTACCTCTGACCTTGGGTCTTTCCGTGCTGCTTGCCATCATGGAAACCGTTTACGTTATGACGGGGCGACTCATCTGGCGGCAGATGACGAAATTTTGGGGTACGCTTTTTGGCATCAACTTTGTCATGGGCGTCGCAACGGGGATCGTGATGGAATTCCAGTTCGGAATGAACTGGAGCTATTACAGCCATTATGTCGGCGACATCTTTGGCGCACCGCTCGCCATCGAAGGCCTCATGGCCTTCTTCCTTGAAGCAACCTTCGTGGGCTTGTTCTTTTTCGGCTGGGACCGCCTGTCGAAAGTCGGGCACCTGATGGCAACCTATGCGGTCGCGGCAGGTTCGAACTTCTCCGCATTGTGGATTCTGATCGCCAATGGCTGGATGCAAAATCCGGTCGGATCGGCGTTCAACCCCGAAACCATGCGCATGGAGATCACCGATTTCTTCGCGGTGCTGATGAACCCGGTCGCACAGGCCAAGTTCGTGCACACGGTTTCCGCAGGTTATGTCACGGCTTCCATTTTCGTGCTTGGCGTTTCCGCCTGGTATCTGCTCAAGGGCCGTTCGGTAGAGCTTGCCAAGCGCTCTCTGACGATTGCGGCTTCCTTCGGTCTGGCCGCCTCGCTGTCCGTCGTCGTCCTCGGTGACGAAAGCGGCTATCTGGCCAATGAACACCAGAAAATGAAAATCGCTGCTATCGAAGCCATGTGGGAAACCGAACCTGCTCCGGCTTCGTTCACGGTATTTGGCTTTCCGGATCAGGAGGCGCGAGAAACTCATTTCGCAGTGCATATTCCATGGGTCATGGGTCTGATCGGTACACGGTCTCTCACGACCCCGATCCAGGGTATCAACGATCTTGTTGAAAGTGCGGAAAACCATATCCGCAACGGCATCGTCGCTTATGACGCCTTGCAGAAAATTCGCGCGGCTGGCGATACGAATGCCGTTCCGCAGGACGTCAAGGACGTCTTTGCCGATAACAGCCAGTGGATGGGCTATGCGCTTCTGCTGAAGCGGTATGTCGACGATCCGCGTCAGGCAACCGATGCACAGATCACACAGGCTGCGAACGATACTGTGCCAGGCGTCCTGCCTTTGTTCTGGGCCTTCCGTATCATGGTCGGCATAGGCTTCTTCCTGATCCTGCTGACGGGCACATTCTTCGTGCTGTCCGCGCGTCGTAAACTCGACCGTTACCCGTTCCTGTTGCGGATTGCCGTATTTGCGATACCGCTGCCGTGGATCGCAGCCGAAATGGGCTGGATCGTTGCGGAGTTCGGCCGCCAGCCCTGGGTGATCGAGGGCATATTGCCGACGGCGGTGGGCGTCTCCAATCTGGGTGCATCTACCGTACTGCTGACCATACTTGGTTTCGTGGCCATCTATACGGTTCTCTTCATCATCGAGATGGCCCTGATGATCCGTGCCATCAAGGCTGGACCTGAACCCGACAGCAAACCGGAAGCAATTCTTGCCCCGGCAAGCATCGCACCTGCGGAGTAAGGATCATGATACTCAGCGATTTGTTGGACTATGAAACTTTGCGTCTTATCTGGTGGGTGCTGCTCGGTGTATTGCTGATCGCCTTCGCCGCGATGGACGGGTTCGACCTTGGTGTCGACATACTCATGCCCGTCATCGGTAAAACCGATGTCGAGCGACGCATCATCATCAACACGATCGGCCCGGTCTGGGAAGGCAACCAGGTCTGGCTGATCCTCGGGGGCGGTGCGATTTTCGCCGCCTGGCCACCGCTCTACGCCGTGTCCTTCTCGGGCTTCTATCTGGCGATGTTTGTCATCCTGTTCGCGCTCATCCTGCGTCCGGTCGGGTTCAAATATCGCTCCAAGCGTGACAGTGAGGCCTGGAGGAGAGGCTGGGACTGGGCGCTGTTCATCGGTGGTTTCGTTCCTGCCCTCATTTTCGGCGTTGCCGTCGGCAATGTCCTGCAAGGCGTCCCGTTCCGCCTCGCCGACGACCTTCAGATTTTCTACGAAGGTTCGTTCTTCGCTCTGCTCAATCCGTTTGCGCTGCTTTGTGGCGTGCTTTCGGTGACGATGCTCAGTATGCATGGTGCTTCGTGGCTGGTGCTGAAGACGACCGGTGATGTTCAGGCACGGGCCCGGTCATACGGTAGTATCGCGGCTCTTTTGACCGTCGTGCTCTATGTGCTGGCTGGTGTGATCAGCTGGTTCTGGATTTCCGGCTACCGGATCACAAGTGCTATCGTCACCGACGGACCATCCAATCCGCTGCGCAAGACCGTCGAACCGGATCACGGTGCATGGTTCGCCAACTATGTGAACTATCCTGTCCTGCTGATCGCTCCGGCGCTCGGTATACTGGGGGCGCTTGCAGTCTTCATCGCATTGCGTAACCGCCGTGAGCTGGCGCCGTTGCTGTTCGGAAAACTGTCGATCTTCGGCATTATTTCGTCGGTCGGCGTGTCGATGTTCCCGTTCATTCTGCCATCGTCGCTCGATCCGCGTTCAAGCCTGACGGTTTGGGATTCGTCTTCCAGCCATATGACGCTGTTCATCATGCTGGTTGTGACGCTCATCTTCCTGCCGCTGATCGTCATCTACACCTCCTGGGTCTATAAGGTGCTGTGGGGCAAGGTCGACAAGGACATGATCGAAGACGAAAGCAATCACGCTTACTAAGCAACCGAGAAAGGAAAGCGATATGTGGTATTTTTCCTGGCTTCTTGGCCTGCCGCTTGCAGCCGCTTTCGCCGTGCTCAACGCCATGTGGTACGAGCTGATGGACGACCGGGCACGCAAGCGCCTGTCAGCTGATCCGACTGCGGATCTGGCGCGCGAAGGCAAGAAACATCATTAAAAAAACGGCCCGTTTCCGGGCCGTTTTCATTGATGCTCCCGGCTCAAGGTTGAGGGATTGTCAATTCCGCGACAAAATCATAGGCATCGCCACGATAGAGTGATTTTGTGAATTCAACCACGCGACCGGACGGCAGATAGGAAATCCGCTCGATGGACAGTCCCGCATCGCCCTCCTTGACGCCCAGAATGCGCGCGTCCGGGTCTTTGATATTGCAGGCTGCTATGCGTTGGACAGCGCGAACCGGACGAAATCCTGTGCGGCTCAGTTCGGCATAAAGCGAGCCCCTGACGGCGTTCGGATCGGGCAGGATTTCACTTGAAAGGCTTGCCCGTTCGATGGCCAGCGGCAGATCGCTTGCCATACGTAGGCGACCGAGGCGGGCAACACGGGTTTCCGAAGATACACCGAGTTTCATCATCTCTTCCGGCGATGGGTAATAAAGGCCACGCTCCAGCCACTTGGACTGAGTGGTGATGCCGCGGCGCGCCATGTCCTCGGTGAATGAAGTCAGCATGGAGAGCGACTGCTGCACACGCTCGCCCGGGCGTACGACGAACGTGCCTGAACCATGACGGCGAACGAGAAGTCCGGCCTTGACGAGGTCGTCCACGGCCTTGCGCACCGTTACACGGCTGATATTGGCATATTCCGCGATGTCGCGCTCCGGCGGAAGGGCTTCGCCGTCAACCAGCTGCCCGGCGCGGATTGCGGCCTCCAGCGACTGACGCAACTGCATATAGAGCGGCCCACCGGAGGATGGCGCAGAACCCTGCAGGTTCTTGGGCAGGAAAGCGCTGAAATTTCCGCTCATTCGCGCGTCTTTCCATTTTGCGGCCCATACCGCTTAAGGGCCAGTTGTAGAGCGCCTGTCAAAGCATCTGCCGCCGGCTTGACCAGAAGCTTCTGCTGATGCGGCGGCAGCCATTCCACATAAAGCGGTGCCATGCCGCCAAGCAGGCTGATGCGCTCAGCACCTTGTTTGATCAGCACGTCGAGCGTTTCGCTGACGTAACCGGCAGAGCGCTCCAATAGCATCCGCGCGGTTTCATCGCCTTCGGTCGCATATTGAAAAACTCGCGGAGCATACTTGCCGAAGTCGCCGGGCTTTGCAGTCCAGGCGAATTCGACCAGATTGTCCGGATTGTTGTCGAACTCGTTCAGGAGATCCGTCGTCAGGCGTGTGCGCGGATGAATGCCATCATGCACAAGCAAGCTTTCCTGCAGCAGGCTTTGCCCGAGCCGTGCGCCGCTGCCGAGGTCGCTCAAGGGAAACCCCCATCCGCCGACCGAATGGATACGACCGTTCCGGCGCGTGATATAGGCCGTGCCTGTGCCGAGAATAGCGACGATCCCGTCCTGATCGCCCAATGCGCCCTGCAGGGCAATCACACCGTCAAATTCCACATCGGAGTGCGCGAAGGGCAGCCCGCGTTCTATCGGAACACCTGCACCATCGACATTGCCGCCCGCCAGACCAAGAACTGCATGGCTTGTCGCGTAATGCGCCCTGTCCACTCCGGCATTGTCAAAAGCGTTGTCGATCGCTGCGATCACATTGATGAGGGCAGTCTGTGGATCGGTGACAATATTGGCAGAGCCGCTGCACCCCGAACCCAGAATCGCGCCATTGCTACCAGCCACAATGGCGCGGCATCCCGTGCCGCCGCCATCAACGCCAATGAAGAATTCCGTCATGAAGATACCTCCGGCTTGAAGATACCAAAAAAATACCATTAACCAAGCAGATTTGTCGGTCTGTGAAAAAATTGATTAATTCATTGATAAAATACGGGAAAAATAACAGTTCTGAATTTTTCTGCACGAAAATCGTAAACTTCTCTGGACAATTGGTACGTTTTTGGCATTAATTTCAGCAGAAGGGGAGCGCAATGCCGCTGAGGGCGAGGATCACGCGGATTTGGGATGGAGACCACCGGCGGGGGCCGGTACTTTTCCCGTTACGCGAGAAGCGATCGTGCCGAAACGGTTTGGCGTACTTTCGCCTCTTTTGCGCATCCGCGCTATAAAACGGGAGAAGGTCAATGGTTCGTAATACGTTGAAACTCATGCTGCTGGGTTCCACGCTTCTGGCGTCGGGATCGGCTGCGCTTGCAGAAGACGTCACGCTGACGGTCGAAAGCTGGCGCAACGACGATCTGCAGATCTGGCAGGAAAAGATTATTCCGGCTTTTGAAGCCAAGAATCCTGGCATCAAGATCAATTTCGCACCGAGTGCGCCAACGGAATATAACGCGGCCCTCAATGCCAAGCTCGATGCGGGCTCGGGCGGCGACCTCATTTCCTGCCGTCCGTTCGACACCTCGCTCGAACTGTTCAACAAGGGCAAGCTTGCCGATCTTACCGATCTGGAAGGCATGAAGAACTTCTCCGACGTCGCCAAGTCCGCATGGACCACCGATGACGGCTCGAAGACATTCTGCGTGCCGATGGCCTCGGTCATTCACGGCTTCATCTACAACAAGGATGCTTTCGATCAGCTCGGCATTACGCCGCCGGCCACCGAGGCCGAATTCTTCGCTATGCTCGACAAGATCAAGGCTGACGGCAACTACATCCCCATGGCCATGGGCACGAAGGATATGTGGGAAGCCGCAACCATGGGCTACCAGAATATCGGGCCGACCTACTGGAAGGGCGAAGAAGGCCGCAAGGCGCTGATCGCCGGTAAGGAAAAGCTTACCGATCCGCAGTGGGTCGAGCCGTTTGCAGTGCTGGCCAAGTGGAAGGACTATCTGGGCGACGGTTTTGAAGCGCAGACCTATCCGGACAGCCAGAACCTGTTCACTCTGGGCCGTGCCGCCATCTTCCCCGCAGGTTCGTGGGAGATCGGCTTGTTCAATACCCAGGCGCAGTTCAAGATGGGCGCATTCCCGCCGCCGGTGAAGAATGCCGGCGACACCTGCTACATCTCCGATCACAACGATATCGGTATTGGCCTCAATGCTTCGAGCAAGCACGCGGAACAGGCAAAGGTTTTCCTGAACTGGGTCGCTTCGCCTGAATTCGCGGAAATCTACGCCAATGCGCTGCCGGGCTTCTTCAGCCTGAACTCGACGGCTGTAAAAATGAGTGACCCGCTGGCACAGGAATTCGTTTCCTGGCGTGAAAAGTGCAAGCCGACCATTCGTTCGACCTACCAGATCCTGTCGCGTGGCACGCCGAACCTCGAAAATGAAACCTGGGTTCAGTCCGCCAATGTCATCAACGGCACTGTGACGCCGGAAGATGCTGCGAAGAAGCTGCAGGAAGGTCTGGATAGCTGGTACAAACCTGCGAAGTAAAAACGCGGGACGGTGTGGGCGGCGATCGCGGGGGCGCGCCGCCCATATCTTTTGGTCTGTTGCATCGACATGCGGTTTTGCAAACGGTGCAATCCGTGTCAGTTTAAAATGCAAGGAGGGGAAGCTCTGGCTTTCTCTGGTTTGCACGCATTCTCTTGAACGGGAACGCTAACCATCGGTTTTACGCATTTCCAGACGCCAAGTTCACTCGTTTGCTGGAAATGCTCTTGAAGAGCGAATGCCTATATGAGCCAATCTGCCGACATGACAGGTATTGTGCACAAGCGCCAAAGGCGTTGGCATATACTTGTATTTCTTCTGCCTTGCGTCCTGATCTATACGGCGGTGATGGTACTGCCACTGATCGAAACATTGCGGCAGGCATTCTTCAATGTCGTCGACGGACAGCGCACTTTTGTGGGGTTCGCCAATTTTCAGGCCCTTTTTGGTGATCCGAACTGGTCGCGCGATTTCTGGAATGCGTTGAAAAACAACGTTATATTCTTCTGCATTCACATGCTGGTTCAAAATCCGATCGGCATTTTGCTGGCAGCCATGCTGTCCTTGCCGAAGCTGCGTTTTGCCGCCTTCTACCGCACGGCGATCTTCCTTCCGACGCTGCTGTCTTTCGTCATCGTCGGATTCATCTGGAAGCTGATCCTGTCGCCGATCTGGGGCGTAGCACCGTGGATGATGGACCTTGTCGGTCTCAAATGGGCGTTCGGCCCGTGGCTTGGCAAGGCGGATACCGCCCTTGTCACCGTGTCGCTCGTCTCGGTCTGGCAGTTCGTTGGCATTCCGATGATGCTGATCTATGCAGCCCTTCTCAACATTCCCGATGAAATCATCGAAGCGGCCGAATGTGACGGCATTACCGGCTGGAGCCAGTTCTTCAAGATCAAGCTGCCGCTCATCCTGCCATCCATCGGCCTGATCTCGGTGATGACCTTCGTTGCCAATTTCAATGCCTTCGACCTCGTCTATTCAATGCAGGGCGCGCTGGCCGGACCGGACAAATCGACCGATATTCTGGGCACGTTCCTTTACCGCACCTTCTTCGGCTTCCAGCTGCAGCTTGGCAATCCGTCCATGGGCGCCACCATCGCCGCCGTGATGTTCCTCATCATTCTGGCCGGTGTGTCGCTCTACCTGTTCGGCATCCAGCGCCGCATGCGCCGCTATCAGTTCTGAGGAGCGAGAAAAATGTCGAAAGCACGCACATCGCCCATTCGCACCACGCTCGTTCATGCGGCCCTGATCTTCTACATGCTGGTCGCCGTGTTTCCGGTGGCGCTGACGCTCATCAACTCGTTCAAGGACCGCAACGCGATTTTCCGCACGCCGTTGCAGTTTCCGACGACGGAAAGTTTCAGCCTCATCGGTTATGAAACCGTTCTGAAACAGGGCTCGTTCCTGACCTATTTCCAGAATAGCACCATCGTCACGGTGGTGAGCATTTTCCTGGTGATCCTGTTCGGCGCGATGGCAGCCTTTGCGCTTGCCGAATATCGCTTCAAGGGTAACACGCTGATGGGGCTTTATCTGGCCATCGGCATCATGATCCCGATCAGGCTTGGCACGGTCGCGCTGTTGCAGGGCATGGTGGCTGCTGGTCTGGTCAACACATTGACGGCGCTGATCCTCGTTTATACCGCGCAGGGCCTGCCGCTTGCGATCTTCATCCTGTCGGAATTCATGCGAACCGTGTCCGATGATTTGAAGAATGCCGGACGAATAGACGGCATGTCGGAATATGCGATCTTCTTCAAGCTGGTGCTGCCGCTGATCCGTCCTGCCATGGCTACGGTTGCCGTCTTCACCATGATCCCCATCTGGAACGACCTCTGGTTCCCGCTGATCCTTGCGCCAAGCGAAGCCACCAAGACGGTGACGCTCGGTTCACAGCTCTTCATCGGTCAGTTCGTCACCAACTGGAACGCCGTTCTTTCGGCCCTTTCACTGGCAATGTTTCCGATCCTTATCCTTTACGTCATCTTCTCGCGGCAGCTGATCCGCGGCATCACTGCGGGAGCTGTAAAATGAGTTCTGCAATGCAAAATCCTGTCCGTGTTCTGTCTGCCGGACTCGGCAATATGGGCCGCAGCCATGCGCTCGCCTATCACCGCAATCCCGGTTTCGAGATCGTCGGCCTCGTCAATCGCACCAAGGTTGCCGTGCCGGATGAACTGGCGGGTTATGAAATCCATCCGTCATTCCATGATGCATTGAAGGAGCTGAAACCGGATCTCGCTTGTGTCGCCACCTATTCGGAAAGCCATGCGGATTATGCCGTCGCGGCGATGGAGCAGGGCGCGCATGTGTTCGTGGAAAAGCCGCTGGCAACGACGGTTGAGGATGCGCGCCGGGTGATCGACTGCGCGCGCGCCAACGGACGCAAGCTCGTCATCGGCTATATCCTGCGCCATCATCCGTCGTGGATGCGGCTCATCTCCGAGGCACGCCAGCTCGGTGGGCCTTACGTCTTCCGCATGAATCTCAACCAGCAATCCAGCGGCGCAACCTGGGAAACGCACAAGAACCTGATGAACACGACGTCGCCCATTGTGGATTGCGGCGTGCATTATGTGGATGTCATGTGCCAGATCACCGACGCCAAACCGGTGGAAGTGCGCGGCATGGGCCTGCGGCTCTCCGATGAGATCAAGCCGGACATGTATAATTACGGCCATCTTCAGGTGCTGTTCGATGACGGTACGGTCGGCTGGTATGAGGCAGGCTGGGGCCCGATGATGTCGGAAACGGCCTTCTTCGTGAAAGACGTGATTTCCCCGAATGGATGCGTGTCGATCGTCATGAACGAAGCCGTGACCAAATCCGACGATGTGGATGCGCATACCAAAACCGCGAATATCCGCATTCATCGCGCCGAACGGGGCGCGGACGGCAAGTTCCTGCACCCGGACACCAATCTCTCCATGGCCGACGAGCCTGGACATCAGGAATTGTGCGAACGCGAGCAGGCCTACATGCTGAAGGCCATTCGCGAAGATATCGATCTCAACCGACATATGGATGACGCGCTGCAATCGCTGCGCATCTGCCTCGCGGCGGATGAAAGCGTGCGCTCGGGCCAGCCTGTCAAACTGTAAGCCGGTAGAATTTAAGGGAATTTATCACGTGGGATCGCTGCTACTCAAATCGATACACAAGCGCTACGGTGCACAGGAAGTTCTGAAAGACATCAATCTGGAAGTGCAGGACGGCGAGTTCATCATCTTCGTCGGACCTTCCGGTTGCGGCAAGTCAACGCTGCTGCGTTCCATTGCCGGTCTGGAAGACGTCTCTTCCGGTCAGGTGCTCATCAATGGTGAGGACGTAACCGTCACGCCGCCGTCGAAGCGCGGCATCGCCATGGTGTTTCAGTCCTATGCGCTTTATCCGCATCTGACGGTGAAGGACAATATGGGCCTCGGCCTCAAGCAGGCAGGCACGCCCAAGGCGGAAATCGAAACGCGCGTTTCCAAGGCTTCGGCAATGCTTGCGCTGGACCCTTATCTGGGTCGGCGTCCCGCTGAAATGTCGGGTGGCCAACGCCAGCGCGTCGCCATCGGTCGTGCACTGGTGCGCGAACCGGAACTGTTCCTGTTCGATGAACCACTGTCGAACCTCGACGCTGCGCTTCGCGTGCAGACCCGGCTTGAAATCGCCAAGCTGCACCGCGAGCTCAAGGCAACGATGATCTATGTGACGCATGATCAGGTGGAGGCAATGACCCTTGCCGACCGCATCGTTGTCCTCAATGCCGGTCGCATCGAGCAGGTCGGCTCGCCTATGGAACTCTATAACAAGCCGGACAATCTTTTTGTCGCGAGCTTTATTGGTTCGCCGCAGATGAATTTCGTAGATGGCGCTCGCATCGACGACACCGGAGCGAAGACGGTCGGCGTCCGCCCCGAGCATATTTCCATCAATCGCGACAGTGGCAAATGGAAAGGCAAGGTCATCCACGCCGAACATCTTGGCGCCGATACGATCCTTTACGTCGAAACAGAAGCTGCCGGCCTGATAACGGTACGACTCTTCGGCGAACACCACTACAATGAAGACGATGTGATCTTCATTACGCCGGATGACAGCAAAGTGCATCGGTTCGATGGGGACGGCAAAGCGATCCGCTGACCGGTCATTTCGTAGCTTCTTGCCAAGCCGTGCTCACGAGCCGTACTCGGGGGTGCGGCTTTTCTTTTTGGAGAATCGGTGTCGTCTGCTGGCTCGAATTCATGCCGGCGCATATGGACAAAACGCCTCATGCTGAATCTGTCAGAAACGAACATCGCGCTCAAAACAGTTAAAACAGTACCAATAAGTACTGACGTTTTGGTCAATCAAAAGCAATATTATTGCGGCATGCGGCAGTTAAACATTCCACTTAAAATCCCATTTAAATCACGGAAATAAGCTTGTTTCGTGCGATACATCTCGGTTCCCTTCGATACAGGAGCGAACCGCTTTCGCAAACGAGCGTCGAAGCGATCGAAAAATAATCTTGCTTTATTTTTGAACCCGTTCCACCCTGAAAACGGATGGAGCCGAAGGAGGAAATCGGCGCCATGTCGCATGGGAGGAGCAAGGTCGGCAGATGTGACCAACGATGCCGGTAAGAGGGTTTCCGAAACGCACGGAACCAATCCAATATTCCCCCGTTCGACATTCTGTAAGTTCCCGAGGCCAGTTGCGCGGCCAGTTTCGAGGGTTACCCGCATGAGCGATGATGTCGTACTTTCACTGCATGTTCCCGAGCCGGAATGGCGCCCGGGTGATGCACCGGATTTCTCCCACGTCAAGATTCCCCGCGCGGGCAGCGTGCGCAGGCCCGAGATCGACGAAAAGCCGGAGGCCATGCGCGATCTGGCTTTCAGCATCATCCGGGTTTTGAACCGGGAAGGCGAGGCGGTCGGCCCATGGGCGGGCACGCTCACCGACGACGAACTGAAGGACGGGCTTCGCCATATGATGATCCTGCGCGCCTATGATGCGCGCATGATGATGGCGCAGCGTCAGGGCAAGACCTCGTTCTACATGCAGCATCTGGGCGAGGAGGCCGTGAGCTGTGCTTTCCGTAAAGCGCTGCGCAAGGGCGACATGAATTTCCCGACCTATCGTCAGGCGGGGCTTCTCATCGCAGATGATTATCCCCTCGTCACGATGATGAACCAGATTTTCTCCAACGAGCAGGACCCGCTGAAAGGCCGCCAGCTTCCGGTGATGTATTCGTCGCAGGAACACGGGTTCTTCACCATTTCCGGCAATCTCGCGACACAATATACGCAGGCCGTCGGCTGGGCCATGGCGTCTGCCATCAGCCATGACACGAAGATCGCAGCCGCATGGATCGGTGACGGTTCGACGGCGGAAAGCGATTTCCACGCCGCACTGGTCTTCGCCTCCACCTACAAGGCGCCTGTGGTGATGAACATCGTCAACAATCAATGGGCCATTTCCACCTTTCAGGGGATTGCACGCGGCGGCTCCGGCACTTTTGCTGCACGCGGTCATGGTTTCGGCATTCCTGCCCTGCGTGTCGATGGCAATGACTATCTGGCTGTCCATGCGGTTGCCAAATGGGCTGTAGAACGCGCCCGGCGTAATCTCGGGCCGACGATCATCGAATATGTGACCTATCGTGCTGGCGGACACTCAACCTCTGACGATCCATCCGCCTATCGCCCCAAGGCCGAAAGCGATGCGTGGCCGCTCGGTGATCCGATCCTGCGGCTCAAGAACCACCTCATCAAGCGCGGCCTGTGGTCTGATGAGCGCCACAAGCAGGCGGAAGCCGAGGTGATGGATATCGTGGTGAGCGCGCAGCGCGAGGCGGAAGCCATCGGAACGCTGCATGATGGCCGCAAACCATCGATGCGCGACATGTTCGAGGATGTTTATGCCGAAACGCCGCCGCATCTTATCCGCCAGCGTCAGGAAGCGGGGTTCTGATCTATGAGCAAAATGACCATGATCGAGGCGATCCAGAACGCCCACGATATCGCCATGGAACGTGACAAGAAGGTTGTCGTGTTCGGTGAGGATGTCGGTTATTTTGGCGGTGTTTTCCGCTGCACCGCTGGCTTGCAGAAGAAATACGGCAAGGAACGCTGCTTCGATGCGCCGATCAGCGAGCTTGGCATCGTCGGCACGGCGATCGGCATGGCGGCTTACGGCCTGCGCCCCTGCATCGAAGTGCAGTTCGCGGATTATGTCTATCCCGCCTATGACCAGATCGTGTCGGAAGCCGCGCGCCTTCGCTATCGCTCGGCAGGCGAGTTCACCTGTCCCATCGTGATCCGCATGCCTTCCGGCGGCGGCATCTATGGCGGGCAGACCCACAGCCAGAGCCCGGAAGCGCTTTTCACCCATGTTTCCGGCCTCAAGACGGTCATGCCCTCGACGCCCGCCGACGCCAAGGGCCTGCTGCTCGCGGCCATCGAGGATCCCGATCCGGTTATCATGTTCGAGCCGAAGCGCCTTTATAACGGCCCGTTCGACGGCCACCACGACAAGCCGGTCACGTCATGGAAGAAGCATGATCTGGGCGAGGTGCCGGACGGCTATTATACCGTGCCGCTTGGCAAGGCCGCGATCCGCCGCGAAGGCAACGATGTGACGGTGCTGGCCTATGGCACCATGGTTCATGTGGCGCTCGCCGCAGCCGAGGAAACCGGCGTCGATGCGGAGGTGATTGATCTGCGCACGCTTCTGCCGCTCGACACCGAGACGATCATGGCCTCGGTGAAGAAGACCGGGCGCTGCGTCATCGTGCATGAGGCGACGCTCACCTGCGGCTACGGCGCGGAGCTTGCCGCACTCGTTCAGCGTGACTGCTTCTATCATCTGGAAGCGCCGATCCTGCGCGTCACCGGCTGGGACACGCCTTACCCGCATGCGCAGGAATGGGCCTATTTCCCCGGTCCCGACCGGGTAGGTCGCGCGCTCACATCGATCATGGAGGCTTAAATGGCTCATTTCGCAATCAAGCTCCCTGATGTCGGCGAAGGCGTTGCCGAGGCCGAACTTGTCGAATGGCATGTGAAAGTGGGCGACATCATCCGCGAGGACGATCTTCTCGCCGCCGTCATGACCGACAAGGCAACGGTGGAAATTCCCTCCTCACGCGCGGGCAAGGTGGTCGCCATCAATGGCGAAGTGGGCGAGAAGATCGCTGTTGGCTCCGAACTCGTGCGCCTTGAAATCGAAGGCGGCGCGGGGGAAGAAAAGCCTGTCGAAGAAGCCGAGGAAAATCCGGCTCCGGCGGCAGTAGAAACGGTCAAACCGCAACCGGCGCCTGCTCCTGAAGCACCTGTTCTGTTGCAGACACCGGTTCCTCCGAAAGCTGCGGCACCGAAGCCTGAAGCCGCGAGCCGCGCTTTCTCCGGAGCGGGGCCAATACGCAACGAAGGCGAAAGGCCGCTGGCCACACCGTCTGTCAGGTTGCGGGCCCGCGATGCAGGGGTCGATCTGCGTCGTGTTCGCGGAACAGGTCCGGCCGGACGCATCACGCATGAAGACCTTGACGCCTTTTTCCAGATGGAAAGCGGCGCTGCCCCGGTTTTGTCGGGCTATACGGCTGATACATCGGTCAATGAAATCAAGGTCATCGGCCTTCGCCGCAAGATCGCCGAGCGCATGGCGGAAGCCAAGCGCCATATTCCGCACATCACCATTGTCGAGGAGGTGGACGTCACCCAGCTTGAAGAGCTGCGCAGCAGCCTCAACAATGAAAAGAAGGAGGGGCGTCCACGCCTCACGCTTCTACCTTTTGTCATCCGCTCCATCGTGAAGGCGGTGAAGGAACAGCCGGGCCTCAATGCGCATTTTGACGATGAGGCGGATATCATTCGCCAGTTCGGCGGCGTGCATGTCGGCATCGCCACGCAGACGCCGAACGGCCTCATCGTCCCCGTTGTGCGCCATGCGGAAAGCATGAGCGTGTTCGCGGCGGCTTCGGAATTGTCGCGGGTTACCGACGCAGCGCGCAACAGCACGGCGAAGCGGGAGGAACTGACCGGTTCCACCATTACCATCACATCGCTTGGACCGCTCGGTGCAATCGCCACAACACCAATCATCAATCGCCCGGAAGTCGCGATCGTCGGCATCAACAAGATGGCCGTTCGTCCGATGTGGGACGGTGCGCAATTCGTGCCGCGTAAAATGATGAATCTTTCATGCAGTTTCGATCACCGCGTGATCGATGGCTGGGATGCGGCGGTCTTCGTGCAGAAGCTGAAAAGCCTCCTGGAGACGCCTGCCATGATTTTTGTAGAAGGCTGATCGAATGAGTGAGATTTCCTGCAAACTCCTGATCATCGGCGGCGGCCCCGGCGGCTATGTATGCGGCATCCGGGCAGGCCAGCTTGGCATCGATACGGTGCTGGTGGAAAAGACGCGACTTGGGGGCACCTGCCTCAATGTGGGTTGCATTCCATCCAAGGCGCTGATCCATGCAGCTGACGAGTTCCATCACCTTTCCGTCTTTGCATCGAAGGGCGCTCTCGGCATCACGGCGCAAAACCCGGTCATCGATTTTGCCAGAACGCTTGAGTGGAAAGACGGCATCGTGAGCCGTCTGAATGGCGGTGTGGCCGGTCTCCTGAAACGGTCGCGTGTGCGCATGTTCCACGGACAGGCTCGCTTTCTCGACGGAAAGACCGTTCTTGTTGAAACGGACACGGGCCGCCAGACGATCCACGCCGAAAACATCGTGATTGCAACCGGTTCGGTTCCGGTTGAAATTCAAGCACTGCCATTTGGCGGAAAAGTCATTTCATCTACCGAAGCGCTGTCGCTGGAAAAAATTCCGGAAAGGCTCGCCATCGTCGGCGGCGGCTATATCGGGCTGGAAATCGGCACCGCCTTTGCCAAGCTCGGTGCAAAGGTCACCGTGGTGGAGGCTACCGACCGCATCCTGCCGCAATATGATGCGGAACTGACGCGTCCGGTCATGGCGCGCCTGAAAGCGCTCGGCGTCGAAGTCCTGACCAGCACTTCAGCGAAGGGGCTATCGAAGGATGAAGCAGGGCTGGAAGTCCTGACAGCCGGTGGAACCACGAAAACCATCAAGGCCGACAAGATCCTCGTAACCGTCGGGCGCAAACCGCAGACCGATGGCTGGGGCCTGAGCGAAATCCGGCTGGATATGGATGGCCGCTTCATCCGCATCGATGATCGCTGCCGCACGTCCATGCGTGGCGTCTATGCCATCGGTGACGTGACCGGTGAACCGATGCTTGCGCATCGTGCCATGGCACAGGGCGAAATGGTGGCGGAAATAATCGCAGGCGGCAATCAGGTTTGGGACAAACGCTGCATCCCCGCCGTCTGCTTCACCGATCCGGAAATCGTCACTGTAGGGCTTTCGCCCGAGGAGGCCCGCAAGGCTGGTCATGAAATTCAGGTCGGCATTTTCCCGTTTCAGGCTAATGGCCGGGCAATGACCATCGAGCGCGAAGACGGCATGTTCCGTGTCGTTGCGCGTGCGGACAATCACCTCATCCTCGGCATTCAGGCTATCGGCGTCGGCATATCCGAGCTTTCATCATCCTTCGCGCAGGCGGTGGAGATGGGCGCAAGGCTGGAAGACATCGCCGCGACGATCCACGCGCATCCGACATTGAGCGAAGGCTTTGCCGAAGCCAGCATGAAAGCGCTCGGTCACGCCTTACACATCTAGTTCTTGGACTTACGCTCGTGCCGCCAGAGAAAAATGGCCGCACCGGCAACCATGGCGGCAAGCGCAAACCATGTGATTGCATAGGAAAGATGGCTGTTGCGGAATTTCACCACCGTCAGCCCGCCGATAGGAAGCGTCCCGGAACCGGATTTTGCATCCGCATCGATGAAATAGGGCGCGACCGGTCCCAGGTTTTCCTTTTGCGCGAAGGCCGCGACATCGCGCGAATTCCAGTCATTGCGCGCGGGATCGTTCGGGCGCAGGAAAAATCCATCCGGTTCCGGCATGCGCAACAAGCCTGTTACGGTCGTCTCTCCGGCGATCTGCGTTTCCTGCCGCGATGACGGGTCGCGCCTGTCGCCGGGAACAAAGCCGCGATTGATGAAGGTCAACGCTCCGTCGGGCGAGCGCATCGGCGTAAGCACCCAATATCCCGCGCCGCGCTCGGTCAGCGCATGGACCAGAACTTCCTTGTCATTCAGATAGGTGCCGGTCAGCCTGACATGACGGTACTCGTCCTCCTTCCGGTTGACATTGGCCCAGTCATCCTTTCCCGGTGCGGCGACCGGCTCGGCGTGGACCCGGGCATCAACTCTTGCAATAAGATCGAGCTTCCATTGCAGGCGCTCGACCTGCCAAATGCCGAGCCCCATGAAAAGAATGAAGAAAGCCGCCCCCAATACGGACATTAAACCAAGGAGGAATCGGGAGGAGGTCTTCTGAACCGTTTGGTCGTTTTCGGGGGAGGGCATCATCTTGTCCTTCAATCACGGCAGCCAACAGAGCCTGATGCAGAAAGTGGCCTTCTATAACAAAAATTCAATGGCAAGAAAGGGTTGCACCACAAAAGAACGTGATCGCTGAACTTGTCAGTCGCAGGCCGGATTTCACATACTGGCAGAAAGAGAATCGCACTATTTCTGAGAAGTAGCTGGATATGACGGATTGTATCGTTCTGGGTGCCGGTATGGTGGGTGTCGGAGCCGCGCTCGCCTTGCAGGAGCGGGGCTGGTCCGTTCTTCTTGTCGACCGAAACAATCCGGGAAGCGAAACGAGCTACGGCAATGCCGGAATAATCCAAACAGAAGCCGTCAGTCCCTATGCCTTGCCGCGTGCCCCTTTGGAACTTTTGAAGGCTGCATTCGGCGCCAATAATCAGGTCGCATGGCGGCTTGGGGATATGCCGGGGCAGATCGGCCCATTGTTGCGCTACTGGCATCATTCGGAAACGAAACGGCATCGGACAGTTTCACAGTTCTATGCGCGTATGATCCGCCGTGCGACTGACGATCACGCGCCTTTAATCAAAGCGTCGGGAGCTGAGAACCTGATAAGGCGGACGGGCTTGCGCGAGCTACATCGTTCTTCCCGTTCGTTTGAAATTTCCGCGCGTGATGCGGAGCGAAAGAAACAGGAATTTGGCGTTGCCAGCATCATTGAGGACAGCAAGGCTGTCAGCGTTGCCGAGCCATCCTTGAAGACAGGTCTGGCAGGAGCCATCCACTGGACCGATCCCTGGTCCTGTTCCGATCCGGGTGCGCTTGCCCAGGCCTATGTCAACCTGTTCGTAAAACGCGGCGGCATCTTTCTGCATGGCGATGCGCGCAGCTTGCAGCAGGATGGTGCTGGCTGGCGGGTTGACACGAGGGAAGGACCGCACCGCGCGCGTCAGGTTGTGCTTGCGCTCGGTCCATGGAGTCCGGAAGTCCTTCGCGGTTTCGGTTATAGAATTCCGATGGTTCTCAAACGGGGATATCATCAGCACTATTCCGGCGCCGGACCGAAGATTCCAATCGTCGACGTAAACAATTCAACGGTCGCAACACCGATGGATGCGGGCTTGCGCATCCTGACCGGGGCCGAACTGACACCTTTGAACAGCGTGGCTCGCCATCAGCAGCTTAACAGGTCTATCGAGGCTATAAGCGCGCTTTTCGACATAGGCTCTCCCGTGGAGCAGACATCATGGTTCGGTAGCCGTCCCTGTATGCCGCGAATGCTGCCCGTCGTTGCGGAAGCCCCGCGACACAAGGGGTTGTGGCTTGATTTCGGCCACGGCCACCAAGGCTTTACGCTTGGTCCTACGACCGGGCGGCTTCTCGCTGAACGTATGGGCGGGGAAGCAAAGGATACCGAGCTTTATCGTGCACTTGATCTTCAACACTGACTATCTTGTGACGATAAAATTACAGCGCCTGCCGCATTCGCTTTGAATGCGTGGCGCTGAGCAGCTTTTCTGTTATATCGCTTCGTTATCAGGCAAGTTTATGAATTCTGCGTCTGCGGTGAGAGTAGCCGCCCTTCGACAGGCGCAACACGTTGCAAACCTGAGTCTTGTCTTCCGAAGGCTTTGGCATCTGTTCATGGATGCGCAGTAAAATCTGCTGTGTAACTGTACGATCCCTATCGGTAGCAGCAGGACCAATAATAATGCTTTTCATCGATCATTCTCCCTGTTTTCTTGGCCCGAGACGGCTTGCGGAGCTGTCCCGACCGATTATCAAGAATGTACGAATGAACTAAGTATTAACCAAATTTTACATCTTGACAAGCGCATTGGTGCAACAGTTTTCAACCCGTTGAGAAGCCATGGCAAAAAGCCGAATTGCGCGTGCGATCCGGCTTTTTTCGCTCATCTTTGAGAATGGTCAGTCGCGATTTCCCGTCAGGATCTCACGCTTCCCGACATGATTGGCAGGTCCGACCAAACCTTCCTTTTCCATGCGCTCAACCAGCGAGGCTGCACGGTTATAGCCAATGCCGAGACGGCGCTGGATGTAGGAGGTGGAGCACTTCTTGTCGCGCATCACAACCTTGATGGCCTGTTCATACACATCATCGCCATCTTCGGAACCCATCGAGGTTGCATCGAAAACCGCCGCTTCCTGCGCTGCGTCTTCTTCTTCCTCGTCTTCCGTAACAGTCGCCAGATAATCCGGACGTCCCTGTTCCTTCAGATGATTGACTACTTTTTCCACTTCCTCGTCGGAAACGAACGGGCCGTGGACGCGGACGATCCGGCCACCACCTGCCATATGCAGCATATCGCCCTGACCGAGAAGCTGTTCGGCACCCATTTCGCCAAGGATCGTGCGGCTGTCGATCTTCGAGGTAACCTGGAAGGAAATACGGGTCGGGAAGTTGGCCTTGATCGTGCCGGTAATGACATCGACTGATGGTCGCTGCGTTGCCATGATCAGGTGGATACCGGCGGCGCGGGCCATCTGGGCAAGACGCTGAACAGCGCCTTCGATGTCCTTGCCTGCAACCATCATCAGGTCGGCCATCTCGTCGATGATGACCACGATGTAAGGCATCGGCGTCAGGTCGAGCTCTTCCTGGATATAGGTCGGCTCGCCGGTTTCCTTGTCGAAGCCGGACTGCACCGTGCACATCACGGTTTCACCCTTGCCCTTGGCCGAAGCTGCACGGGCATTGAAGCCTTCGATGTTGCGGACGCCGAGACGGGCCATCTTGCGATAACGCTCTTCCATCTCGCGCACGGCCCATTTCAGGGCGACAACGGCCTTCTTCGGATCGGTAACAACTGGTGTCAGCAGGTGCGGAATACCATCATAGATGGACAGTTCCAGCATCTTCGGGTCGACCATGATCAGACGGCATTCTTCCGGTTTGAAGCGGTAGAGCAGAGAGAGGATCATCGTGTTGATTGCAACCGATTTGCCCGAACCGGTAGTGCCAGCCACGAGCAGGTGAGGCATCTTGGCCAGCTCTGCGATGATCGGTTCACCACCGATGCCCTTGCCGAGGCAAAGCGGCAGGCGGTAGTTCGACGCCTCGAAAGTGCGGCTATCGATCATTTCGCGTAGATATACGGTTTCGCGATTGGCATTCGGCAGCTCAATGCCGATGACATTGCGGCCCGGAACGACCGCCACGCGGGCGGAAAGTGCTGACATGGAGCGAGCAATATCGTCGGCGAGGCCGATGACGCGGGAGGATTTCACACCGGGGGCCGGCTCAAACTCATAAAGTGTAACGACAGGACCGGGCCGAACATGGATGATCTCGCCGCGCACGCCGAAATCCTCCAGCACGCTTTCGAGAAGTCCGGCGCTGCGCTCCAGCATTTCCTGCGTGATGACATTTCCGTCCTGCTCTGGCGGCATCTGCAAAAGATCACGCGGCGGGAATTCATAACTGCCATGAATAACCGGCGCTTCCGCGCGGGGGAGGGGCTGCGGCTGGTACAATGCAATAGAAGGCGCAGCCTTGACCGGGGCAGGCTTTTCTATGATCGGCTCAGGAGCCGCCACTTCCTCGACGACGTGCTCTTCCGCTTCCGCGACGGTCAGCATGACTTCGTCTTCGGTGGATTCGCCGGCAACTTCCGGAGCAATCTCGGACGCCGTCACAACCGGCTGCGGAGCGGGCGTTTCGACCTGAACGACGGCGACAGGTTCCGGCGCCTCCACTTCAACCGACGCAGATGCAGCCGGCGTCTCTACGACTGGCTGAATCGGGGGGGCGGTAACCGGCTCCGGCTGCTTGTTCCATTCGCGAATGCGAAACTGTGCCAGAATGGATTCAACGGTAGGCAAAGGTTTGCGCGGCTCTGCCGGTGCTGCAGAAACGAGAGGCTCAGCTGGCATAAATGCCGTATCGATGCCGCAGCCTTCCCAGAAAGCGAAGTCGGAAAGATAGGTGAAAGCCGATGGCTGAGCCGGATTGACAGCCTGAACCCCGACCGGAGCCGCTTCCAGAACAGGTTCTGTCGGAGCAGTGACGACAGCAGCCACGGGAACTGGAGGCATTGCAGGAGGCACTGGTGCAACCGGCGACCGAACCATTCCCTGCGACACGTTCCGCTGGAGCTCAGCTACAGCCATTGGCTGTGCTTCTGCGAGCTTCTCGACACTGGCCGAAGGCGTAGTTTCGGTTGTGCTTGCCTGCGGGCGCTCGTTGATGCTCGGGAGTTCCTCGCCACGACGACGCAGAAGCTCGACTTCCGGCGTACGGGTAAAGCGAACGTTCGCTCCCAGCGAAAAATGGACTTTCCAGGCATCATCACTGGCCGGATTGTGACTTCCCGAATTGTGGCTACCCGACTGGCCGCGAGGCAGCTTCTGATCCTGGGCGCTCTCTGCACGATTTCCTGTCGATTGGGGGAAATTCTCTCTCAAATTACGCATGATACCTGAACCATAGATACTGTCGCCTGAATGAACCCAAGTAATAAAAAATGAAGGTTAACAACCCCCTTCTGAAACGACCCAAAAGGTAGAAATTTCTTGCGGCATATACCCCCTCATAATAAAGGGAACTGAGGTCCAATTACCATTGGTTGTGCATATAAAGTCAATATTATCAATATGATAAACTGATTTCTTATATTGATTTATACGCAAGAAACAATCAAGGGTAGTTTAGGGGAACTGTTAATTGAGCGGCCAGTATGCGTGACCTGATTACAGAAAGGACTCAGGTCGGCAGACTCAATGATCAGTCCCGGGCGAGTGCCACAACCGGGTCGAGTTTGGAGGCATTGCGGGCGGGAATGAAACCGAATCCGATGCCGATCAGGCTGGAGCAGACGAGCGCAATCACGATGGAGGCAGGCGAATAAATGAGCTGGAACATCGAACTGAACTGCGCGAACAATACGCCGAATCCGGCTGCGATAAGAACGCCAAGCACACCGCCGATGAGACAGACAAGAACTGCTTCGATCAGGAACTGTTGCAATATATCGCTCTGGCGCGCGCCGATTGCCATGCGGACACCGATCTCGTTGATTCTTTCCGAAACAGCCACGAGCATGATGTTCATAACGCCGATGCCGCCGACGAAAAGCGATATGCCTGCAATACTGGATACGAGAAGGGCAAGCGTCGCAGTTGTGGCCTGAATGGTCTTCTGCAGGCTATCCGTGTTGAAAACCGAGAAATCCTTTTCGCCGTGCCTCTTTGTCAGAAACGCCGTTATCATCTTTTCGGCTTCTGACGGGTCCATCGTATCGGCGACACGGACCACGATCATCTGCAATGATCGCGAGCCAGTCATACGTGTCTGCATGGTAGAATAGGGAAGGTAGACTTCCAGTGTCTGTGCCGAGCCCGGTCCCTGATCCTCAGCTTTGACGACGCCGACAATGCGCACCGGCACCTGCTTTAGAAGGATGATTTTGCCAATCACGGAGCCGACCTCATGAGGAAAAAGGGTCGTTTTGGCAGTTTCATCAACAACCGCGACCTGCGCCAGATCATCGACATTACGCTGATCGAAGAAACGGCCTTCGAGCAGCTTGCTGTTTCGGGTAGCGAAATATTCCGCGCCGACACCGTTGGCCGAAACGCTGACTTCCTTGTCGCCGACGCGAATGGTGGAGCTTGTCGAGTCGGACGGCGTGGCTGCCACAACATAAGGCAATTTTGCAATTTCATTGGCGTCACTCAGATTGAGTGTCGTGATCTGGGCTGCTCTCAGATCGCCAAATCCTCTGCCGGGACTGATATAGAGCGTATTGGTGCCAAGATCGCTGATCCGCTCGAGAATCTGCTGTTGTGAGCCTTGCCCGAGTGCCACAACACAAACGACTGATGCCGTCCCGATAATAATGCCGAGCATCGTCAGAAATGTGCGAAGCCGATGTGCATTCATCGAGCGGAGCGCCATCGCAAATGCCTCACTGAAGCGATCGCGTATCCCGGCGAAAAAACCTGGCTTGATATGCCTCTCATTTTCAACGGGCACTGCGGTCACCGGTCTCGCGGCTTCACCACTCCTCGTGTCGGAAATGATTTCTCCGTCACGGATTTCGATGATGCGCTGCGCCCGCGCGGCGACCTGTCGGTCATGCGTGACAATGACGATGGTGCGACCTTCGCGGTTCAGCTCCTGAAGAATGCCGAGGACTTCTTCGCCGCTATGGCTGTCGAGCGCACCAGTCGGTTCATCTGCCAGAATGACATCCGCATCGTTAATGAGCGCACGGGCGATGGAAACGCGCTGCTGCTGGCCGCCGGACAGCTGGCTGGGCCTATGATGGGTCCGTTCGCCCATACCAAGCCGCCGAAGGATCATTTCAGCCTTCTTGCGCCGTTCCTCCTTGTTCTGACCTGCGTAGATAGCCGGAATCTCGACATTACCCACAGCGTCGAGTTCGCCAAGCAGATGATAACGCTGAAAAATAAACCCGAAATGCTCGCGCCGCAGCTGAGCCAGTTCATCGGCTTCAAGATCCGAAGTCGCGCGACCGGAAATCAGATATTCGCCTTCCGACGGACGATCCAGGCAGCCAAGAATATTCATCAACGTGGACTTGCCCGAACCGGACGCGCCGATGATCGCTACCATCTCGCCGCGCTCGATGGTCAGATTCACATGGTTCAGGACAGTCGTGAAGTCGTCACCCGACGGATAATGTCGTGAAATACCCTTGAGTGAGAGCAGCGGCGCGCCACTCATGTCAGATACCGGCTGGGGCAGGCGTGGCGACCTGATTGTCGGTCACAACCTTATCCCCCTCGTTCAGCCCCGAACGGACTTCGCTGTTGATCTTGTCAGTAATGCCGGTTTCGACCGTTCGTTCTTCGATCTTGTTGCCAGCAGTTACCACGCGAACCGTGTATTTGCCGGGGTCGTTCGTATCCTTGAGGGCGGTCACAGGCACGATCAACGCGTTATTTGCCTTCGCAAGCAGAATGTGAACCTCGGTTGTCATATAGGTTCTGAGCAGCCCATCCGGATTGGGAACGCTGAAGATACCTTTGTAGTAAATGGCCGACGCCGAGGTTGCGCTGGAAGAACTCACAGCCGTTGTCGTAAAGCTTTTGTCGTTGACGATGGAATCCGGAGCAGGCTCGATTTTTTCAAGCTTCGCATCGTAACGCTTCAGGTTCTGTCCGGCTATGGTGAAATAAAGCGGCATTCCCTCCCGGACCTGAGTGATGTCCGCTTCTGAAATATCCGCTTCCACAATCATAGTGCCAAGCTGACCGAGAATTGCAATGGTCGGCGCGCTTTGCTGTGCGTTGACGGTTTGGCCTTCCTGAACAACGGTTGCGAGAATAGTGCCGTCGATAGGCGCGGTGATGCGGGTGTAGGCGAGGTTGGTTTCCGCGATCTGAACATCGACTTTTGCGGCTGCAATTGCTGCTTCGCTATTTGCAACCTGCGCTTCCCTCGACTTCACTGTGCTGACCGCCTTGTCGTAATCCGCACGTGCGACGGCATTCTTGCCGATCATCATCTGGTTTCGAGCCAGATCCTGTCTGGCAAGTTCGAGATCGGCCAGATTCTGGGCCCGGGTGGCCTCGTTCTGGCGCAGCGAGGCCTGGGCCTTGTTCAGTTCATTCTGCTGGTTGGTCGAGTCGATCAGGGCAACGACCTCGCCAGCCTTGATCTGCTGACCTGGTTTCACCTTCAGGGAGAGAATACGACCGGTTGCCTGCGCGCCGATAGCGACCAGGTTTTTCGGTCGCAGCGTGCCCGTGGCAAGAACCGAACTTTCAATATCGCCCCGCTTGATCACGGTCGTAGCGGGTAAAGGTTCTTCTTTGGTCAGGGAACGGACGACGAAATAACCCGCAATCAGCAATGCGATGAGGACAGCCAGCCATAAGCGCCAGCGAAAACGGCGTTTCGACTTGGGTTTCATAGTGGTCTCTTATCGGTTGTCAGCGGAGGAAGGGGCGCTGTTTTGACGATGCGCGGACCTGTATAGCCGTCAACGACTTCAGGCTTCGCAACATCAATAAGGCCGTTCCAGCCGCCGCCCAGCGCTTTCTGCAGGGCAACATAATTCAGGACAAGATCGGTTCGAGCCTGACTGAGATTGGTTTCTGCACTGAGAAGATCGCGCTGCGCGGTCAGCACATCCACGAAACTCTTCGTGCCTGCCCTGTATTGCTCCAGCGTCAGCTCGTTGATCTTGCGGCTGTTACTGACGATTTTCTGTAACTGACCAATGCGCAGACGGTTCTGGTTAAGCGATACGCTGGCGTTTTCAACTTCGCTGAGCGCTGTCAGAATGGACTTCCGGTAGGCGATGAACGATTGGTCGCGCACTGCTTTCGCAGCATCTACATCGGCATTCAACTTTCCGCCCTGAAAGATCGGGACTGTCAGACTAGGACCGAAAACCCAGCTAATCGTCGACAGCTTGCCAAGATCGCCGAAATTAGCCCCGCCAGTGTTGATGTTTCCAGTGAGTGAGACACTCGGATAGAGCAGGGCCTGCTTCTGGCCGACACTGGCATTGGAGCTTGCAAAATCACGTTCTGCAGCACGAACATCCGGGCGGCTGAGCAACAGGTCGGCGGGCAAACCGGCGGAAACCCTGCGCGGGATTGCCGGTATCGGACGCGACTTGTCCAGAACGCCCGCCAGAGCCGACGAGGAGCGACCTGTCAGTACCGATAATTGATTGAGATATTGGGCGTAATTGATCCGCAGTCCCGGCACCTGCGATTCTGTCGTCGCGGCCTGTGTCTCCGCATTTAAAAGATCGACCTGAGAAATCTGTCCAGCTTCCAGCTGGTTGCGCGTCAGCGCCACGGTCTGTCGCTGGGATGCAGCATTGCGTTGCGCGATGGCTATACTGGCCTGGGCGCCGCGTAAATTGGCATAATTGGTGGCGATGTCACCGATCAGCGTGACAAGCGCTGCCCGCAATTGCTCATTTGCGGATTCAACATTGTAATAGGCTGCTTCCACACCGCGCTTGTTGCCGCCGAAAAGATCGAGTTCCCATGTCGTGTTAAAGCCCATGCTTGACTGGTTTGAAGCCGTCACATTGGGACCGTCGGACCGCTTGTAGCTTCCGTCACCATTGAGTTGCGGATAAAGCGTGCCGCCCGCCGAAGTATAATTGGCACGCGCCTGCCGCACCTTCGCCTTCGCGGTTGCCACGTCCGGGCTGCTGGCAATTCCGTCAGCTATCAGCTGATCCAGAACCGGATCTTTCAGATTTTTCCACCAGTCGCCAAGTCGCGGCGCGCGCTTGTCAGCCTTGCTGTTCCAACCGGCAGGCGTCAGCACATTCGGTTTCTGATAGTCGGGACCAACGGTAACGCATGCCGCCAGCAACGGCAGGATACTTCCTAATACAGTCAGGCGAACAAGTGATATCGTCAAAAAATTGGTCCTGAAATTTCCGAGCTGTCATCGATTCAGCATATGACTGCTCCGAAAACGAAGCGCCCTTATACCTGCAACGGTTGTGCCTAGGCAGTCCAAGGTAGTGGGAGCTTGCCATGGGTCGCGCCGAGTCGCGGTTTGTGAAGATGATGCCATCTTTCATTCCCGATCATCAGCGAATGATCGCGGTCAAATATGACAATGCACAGAAAATATCGGAGTTTTGTGTGGAAACTATCGGCGTTCAGGGCGTCTACGCCCGTTGGCTCTCCAGCCAGTCTGCAAGCGAGCGACGATTTGCGGCGCGCCCGCGCATTGGTTCAGCCATGCACATGGAGTTGAGCACGGCTTCCTGCGTGGACTCAACCACTGCGCGAAATAATATATCGATACGGTTTTCGTTCAATATGGCGATCTCCAGCACGTCACGCGCTTCGTCATGGTCGAACGTTACCGCCGTTGAAAAGCCGACGGCAATGTCGCCGCTGCCATGTCCCCAGAATGCACCAAGCCGTGCCAGTCCTGCACCACAGCGTCGGGTCACGCGCTTGAGCTGCCGATGTTCCATCGGAACGTCGGTTGCCAGCACCAGAATAACCGAACCTTTTTCGGGCTGATCGTCTGCTTTCGGCGAAGGCCTGCGTCCATCGGGAAGAACGAGATCGCCGGCACGACCGAAATTGGTCAACGCCAGAACGCCAAGATGATGGATTTTGCCATCAAGTTCGAACCGGCGTGAAGACGTACCGATGCCGCCTTTGAAGCCGAAACAGCTCATCCCTGTTCCTGCACCGACATTACCTTCGCCGACATCCGTTCCGGCAATCTTCAAGGCTTCACGCGCGTCGGCTTCGGTAACAGCCATTGCCTGAATATCGTTGAGCGGACCATCATTGCATTCCAGAACGACAGGATTGACGGTGGCGGTGGTGCGCCCGATATCGGGATTGGCCGCGATAGCTTCGCGGATCAGTGCATTGGCACAGGTTCCGACGCCAAATGTATTGGTGAGCAGGATCGGCGTTTCCAGTGTGCCCAGTTCCTTGATCTGCACGAGGCCGGTGCTTTTGCCGAAACCGTTGATAACATCGCAGGCGGCCAGCACCTTGCGGCGGTACAGATTACCGTCATGCGGAATAATCGCCGTTACACCGGTATTGATGTCGCCGTCGCGCAAAGTGCGGTGGCCGACGCGCACGCCCGGCACATCGGTGATGGCGTTTTGTTCGCCCGGCTGCATGATGCCGCAGATGATGCCGTAGTCGCGTGCCTTGCCTGTCATGGTCACTGTTCTGTCAGAAGGGGAAAGGTCGCCACAGCTTGACCGAGCCCGATATGCTTCTTGATGGAACCTGCCCTTGCAGAAGGCAGGCTTTGCTCGTGCTTATGAATATCTTCTCTTGCGCGATTGGCAACAGGCCACCGGGTTAAAGTACCCGTTCCGCCCCCGTGCGTGCCATATCCATATAAATCTCCTGCAAACGGCGCGTTATCGGGCCAGGCTTACCATCGGATACGCTATGATCCTCAATGCCGATGATCGGCGTCACGAAGCTTGATGCACTCGTGAGAAATGCTTCCTTGGCGGCCTTCGCCTCATCGACCGTGAACAGGCGTTCCTCGATGCGAAGGTTCTGTTCTTCCGCGATCTTGATGACAGCGCGGCGTGTGCAGCCGGGCAGGATGGCGTGTGAGTTCGGCCGCGTTACCAGCACATTGTCATTGGTGATGATGAATGCCGTCGATGAACCGCCCTCGGTGACGAAGCCGTCTTCGACCAGCCAGACTTCATGATAGCCCTTGCTCTTTGCCTGCTTCTTCGCCAGCACCTGCGCCAGAAGCATGACGGTCTTGATGTCACGGCGCGCCCAGCGCGTATCGGGTGCGACATCCACACGCACGCCGTTCTGGATCGATGGCGAATTGGTGAGGTTCTTGGCCTGCGTGAACATGACGAAATTCGGCTTGACGTCGTCGGCATAAACGAAATCGCGTTCAGCTTCGCCGCGCGTCACCTGCATATAGACGACGCCTTCGCGCAGTTCATTGCGCTTCATCAGCTCGATCTGTGCCGCGCGAATGGCGTCCAGCGAAGCAGGCAAAGGAATTCCGATCTCCTTGACGGAACGCTCCAGACGGGCAAGGTGAAGCTCGTTATCGACAAGACGGCCATCGATGACAGCACTGACTTCGTAAATCCCGTCACCAAAAAGAAAACCGCGATCGAACACCGACACTTTCGCTTCGTTTTCTGCGACGAAAGCGCCGTTCAAATAAATTACCCTGGCCAAAACACGTCCTCGGACATCAATGTGATTGATTGTGCGCATCCAGAAAAGCATGAAGCGGCTTTCGGAACAGATGCGCGTTTAACAGTTTTGCCGGACGGTATGGAAAAAGCTTGGGAGCGGCCAATGCTATGTTTTGCAATCACTATGCAGAAATTGCATAAGGGGTGAGGGAGTAGGGGAATAGGTGAGTAAGGGAGTATGTGGGGTCGCGAATTGCCTCTGATGCCCTACTCACCTATTCCCTTATTCCCCTACTCCCCTAGAGAAGGCCCCGACCCAATGGAACTGAAATGGCTGGAAGACTTCATCGCGCTGGCGGCAACGTCCAGTTTCTCACGCGCGGCAGATGCCCGTCATGTGACACAATCCGCATTTTCCCGCCGCATCAAGCAGCTTGAACTCTGGCTGGGGGCCACGCTCGTCAACCGCGCAACTTTTCCTGCGGAGCTTACCCGCGAGGGACGAACCTTCCTGCCGGTCGCGCAGGATACCGTTCGGCAGTTCTACAATACGCGCAAGGCGCTGCAGCCAAGCCGCGAGGTGCAAAACCCCGTTCTCACATTTTCGGCCCTGCACACGCTGACGGTGACATTCTTTCCGCACTGGCTGAAACAGATCGATGACGATGTCGGCGGCATCCGCTCCCTGCTCAGTCCGGATCGCGGCGGCTTCGAGGATAACATTGCGACGCTGACGGAAGGCGAGGTACACTTCTTCCTGACCTATGCACATAATTCCGTGCCGATCCTGATCGACCGCACGCAGTTTCCGTATATCGTGCTCGGTACCGAACGGCTGATGCCGGTCTCGCGCCCATCACAAACAGGCCCAATCCTCGATCACGCGGTCACCAGCGGCGAGCCGCTGCCATATCTGAGCTATGGAGACTTTTCCTTCTTCGGCGCTGCCCTGTCGCAGAAATTTGCATCCGGCACTGCGTTCAAGCGTAACGTGGTTCACGAAAACACCATGTCGATCGGCCTCAAGGCCATGGCGCTCGCAGGCTGGGGCATGGCCTGGCTGCCCGAAAGTCTCATCTACGATGAACTGCAACGCGGCGAACTTGTCCCTGCCTCAACTGATCCATATTGGGATTTCAAGGTCGATATCCGCATTTACCGTCATGTTGCAACGCTTCCAGGCCATGCCGAGAGCTTCTGGGAATATTTGCAGGCAAAAGATCGGGCAATTTCCGAAAAGGACGATTGACAGCGGTACGTCGTCGGCGCTGTAACAGCAACTGCATATATTCAGCCGGCAGCAGGGGATTACGTCGCGGCATGAACGTTACCATCGAACAAACGCTCGATCAGGCGGGTACGGGCGCATTCCAACGTGGTCTTCTGGGGGTGTTCGGTCTTGTCTGGGCCGCCGATGCCATGCAGGTGCTTGCCGTCGGCTTCACCGGTGCGACCATTGCAAAGACTTTCGGACTGACCGTTCCACAGGCATTGCAGACAGGCACGCTTTTCTTCCTCGGCATGCTGATCGGCGCAGCCGTTTTCGGGCGGCTTGCCGATAAATATGGCCGCCGCCGTGTGCTTCTCATCACTGTCGCCTGCGATGCGGTCTTCGGACTGCTTTCGGCCTTTGCGCCCAGTTTCGGCATTTTGCTCTTCCTGCGCTTCATGACGGGTGTGGCAGTCGGCGGAACATTACCGGTCGACTATGCGATGATGGCCGAATTCCTCCCCGCCAAAAATCGCGGCCGCTGGCTTGTCATGCTGGAGGGGTTCTGGGCAGTCGGCACAGTCATCATCGCCCTTGCCGCCTGGGCCACCAGCCTTGCAGGCGTCGAGGATGCGTGGCGCTATATCTTCATCGTCACCGCAGCACCGGCTCTTATCGGCATCTGGCTGCGCCTCTGGGTGCCGGAATCCCCGATGCATCTCTTGAAGTCGGGACGCTCGGAAGAAGCAAAATCAGTGATGAACCGCGTGCTTCGCCGCAATGGCAAGCCGGAACTGCCGCCGAAGGCCCGGCTTGAAGCGCCCCTAATGGTGACGGGCGAAAAGCTTCTTTCGCCAAATCTTCGCCAGCGCACGCTGACGACGCTGGCAATCTGGTTTCTCGTTTCGGTATCCTATTACGGCATTTTCACCTGGATACCGGCGAAGCTCGCTGGCGACGGTTTCGGCTTCGTCCGCGGCTACGGCTTCCTTGTCGTGGTTGCGCTGGCCCAATTGCCCGGCTACGCGCTCGCGGCCTATGGAGTGGAGGCGTGGGGACGCAAGAAAACGCTGATCGCCTTCCTGTTCATCAGCGCCGCCGCCTGTGCCCTCTTTACTGTCGCCAACAGTTCGGCGGTTGTCGGTGCATCCATTCTCATCATGAGCTTTGCCCTGCTTGGCACATGGGGCGCGCTCTACGCTTTCACGCCGGAGCTTTATCCGACGGGATTGCGCGCAAGCGGAATGGGAGCGGCGGGTGCCATGGCTCGCCTTGGCGGCTTGCTTGCGCCATCCGCGCTGGCGCTCATCATCAGCCAGAGCTTCTATGTTGCAGTGGCATTGTTTGCCGGGCTTCTGGCGCTGGCCGGAATCATCGCCTTCTTCATCGATGTCGAGACAAGGCAGAAGGCTTTGGATTGAGCAATCATGCCCGGAAATCAACTCGATTTTCGGGCTTTTTTCAGCGATTTATGCGGTATTGCTTATCCATTGCTTTCGGTAGGTGGCATAGGCTTCGTTGCCCGGCCTGAAAATGCGGCCGTGTTTTTCCGGAACTGTTGCACCTGCGAGCAATCCGGCACCGAACGAAGTGCCCGTCGATCCTGATACAGCTTCGACCTCACGTCCTGCAAAATTCGACAGCGCTTCAAGATAGACCGGATTTCCGGCAAACGGCCCTTCGACGATAATCGGTCCATCGGCACCCAGCAGGTGGAGGCAGGTTTCCGTCATCAGCGCCGCATAGACACAGGCGGCAACATAGCGCTCATCATCGCTGGCCATATCTGCATTGACCCAGCGAAGGTTTGAATTCGGATAGGGACCACAACCGGGCACCGCTGAAGGTAGCGCCATAATGTGCTGCGCCAGAACTTTTGCAACGATACCGGACTGGTCAATGACCGGGGGAACGCTCAGTCCTTCGCTCATCATATCGAATTCACGCCCGCCCATGTAACGGGCGGATGGAACGGCACGTCCATAGGCATCGACATTGGCAAGCGTATCGCGTTGTGAGTCCAGCCCGTCGAGATTGCCGCCAACGGCAAAACTCACCACCCATGTTCCGGTCGAAACGACCGAAAACGAGCCTTCCCGATCCATCAGATGTGCCAGCAGCGATGCATTGGAATCATGAATGCCGCAATGAACCGGTAAGGCTTTACTGAGGCCGATTTCCTCTGCGATTTCAGGAAGCACATTGCCGAGCGCATCGAAGGCGGAGCGAAGCGGCGGGAATTTTTTGCGAATATCCAGCCGGTCAACGAGGGGCGAGAAGGCGGCGTCCTTCGGCAGCCAAAGATCGGTGTGGCAGCCAAGCGACGTCACTTCCGATGCGGCAATGCCGGTCAGGCGCCAGGCCCAATATTGCGGATAGGTAAATATGAAATGCGTGCGCGCAAAATCGGCAGGAAAGACCGTCTTCAGATAGTGAAGCTGCGCACCGAGATTGAGGCCGAGCGACAGCGGCGGCGAAAACGTATCGCGAAAATCCGGCTTTATGGCCGCATAGGCGGCACGGATTTCGGCTGGATATTCAAGTTCATAGTCGAGAACCGGCATGGCCAGCGTGCCGTCTTCAGCGACAAGGGCGGCCGACGCGCCATGCGTGGTGATGGAAATGGCATCGAAACCCGGCTCCCGCGCAAATTCCGCGAGACTTGTCAGAAAGAAACGCCACAGCGCCTCAATGTCATAATGGGGGTAGGGGCCGTCGCGAAGCACCGTGTTCGGCATGCGGCGCGCGGCAATTTCCTCGCCGCCTGCCGCGTCGAGCACCACGACCTTGGCATTGGTCTTGCCGATATCGAGAATGGCAATGCGCTTCATGACATGTGAAACACTGGCTTGAGATCGACAGAAACCGGCGAATTATCGGGGTTCGTCGCCATGATGTCGGCCATATGCGCCCACCATTTCTTCATGACGGGATGGTCGGGCAGGGCCGCCATGCCGTGACCGGCGCTGCGCGTCAGCACGCCGAATAGACTGTTGGTCTCTTCATCGAGATAGATCGCGTAATCCGACACGCCCGCCGCGTGCAGAAGGTCCACCAGTTCGGGCCATATCTCATCATGACGGCGGCGATATTCCGCCTCCATGCCCGGATTAAGTTTCATGCGAAATGCGTAGCGTTCACTGGTCATGCCGCGCGCCTCCCCTTGAACTGTCTGATCAGGATCGGCAGTGAAATGGTGATAATCAGCAGGAGGCCGATGAAGATCGACATGACGATGCCCGGCACATTGAGAAGGCCAAGCCCGAACGTCACGAGACCCATCACGAAAGCGGCAATCACCACGCCGACGATTGTGCCCGAGCCGCCGAGGATCGACACGCCGCCCAGCACGACCATGGTGACGATTTCAAGTTCCCAGCCTTGCGCGATGGATGGGCGCGTGGAGCCAAGACGCGAGGTCAGGCAGACGGCGGCGATGCCGCTCATCACGCCGGTCAACAGGAAGAGGACGAATTTGGTTTTCTCGACCGGAATGCCGGAAAAGCGCGCCGCGAACTCATTATTGCCGATGGCATAGACGCGGCGTCCGAAGCTGGTCCAATGCAACAGCACGCCGAACAACACGGCGAACAGAACGAACAGCGCAAACTCAAACGAGATCACCCAGAACACATAGCCCTGTCCGAAATAGGCGAAGCTTTCCGGATAGCCGCCAAATGCCTGATCGCCAAGAACGATATAGGAAATACCGCGGAAAAGGCTCATCGTGCCGATGGTCACGACAATGGATGGCAGTTTCAGCCCGGCCACCAGTCCACCATTGATTGCGCCGCAGACAAGGCCTGTGCCGATGCCGATGCAGACCAGACCCGGCGTGCCGACGCCAGCCTGCGCAGCCGCACCCATCGCGGTCGAGGAAAGCGCAATGATGGCGGCGACCGAGAGGTCGATTTCACCGGAAATGATCAGAAGCGTCATCGCAAAAGCGATCAAAGCCTTTTCGGTGAAATTAAACGTGGCATCCGACAGGTTCCACGCATTGAGGAAGTAGGGCGAAGCGAAGGAATTGGCGATGAAGATCGCAATCGCGACGCCAAGCAGCAGCATTTCCCAACTTGCGAAGATGCGCGAAAAAGGCGTTCCGAGGCGGTCGGGAATATGACGGCGCTGTTCATCATTCATGCCGCAACCTCCTCATAAGTCTTCGCAGCCTTGTCGCGCAGGATGATGCGTCCGCGCCGCTTTTCCTGTCGCGCATTGAAGATGACGGCAAGAATAATCACTGAACCGGAAATCGCCATTTGCCAGAAGGGTGATATGTCGATGACCGGCAGAGCGTTTTTGATGACGCCAAGAAACAGCGCGCCCAGAACCGCACCGGCCACCGTGCCGATTCCGCCAAGTATCGAAATGCCGCCGATGACGCAGGCCGCAACACTGTCGAGTTCGAACCCGGCGGCCACATCCACATAGGCGACGGCATAGCGCGACACCCAGAGATAACCGCAAAGTCCGGCCAGCGCGCCCGAAAGCACAAAGGCGAAGAAGCGCGTGCGGCCAACATCAATGCCGGTATAGACGGCGGCGGTCGGATTGCCGCCGGAGGCATAAAGGGCACGGCCGAAGAATGTCCGTGTCAAGAGCACATAGACGAGCGCCACGATCAGGATCGCCGTCCAGCCAAGGAGCGGCAGGCCGAGAAAAGGCGTGCGCGGCGTGTTGAGGAAGGGCGCTGTCATCTGATGTGCATTCACCCATGCGCCACCGGAGAGTACGAAGGCCATGCCGCGATAGATGGTGAGCGTGCCGAGCGTGACGACAATCGCCGGAATGTTGAGCTTCCAGACCAGAATACCGTTGATTGCGCCCAGAACCGCACCGATGCCGATGGCAAGCACGATCAGCAGCACCAGAGGCAGGCCCGGATAGGTCGCGTTGAGCATCGCCACAGCCATGCCGGTAAAGGCGAGATTGGCGGCGACCGACAGGTCGATGGATTTGGTCAGGATCACCGCCATCTGTCCGAGCGCGATGATGATCAGGATGGACGTGTCGTTGAAGATGCCCGCCAGATTGCCGACGCTGGCAAAGCCCGGCGCGCGGCTGGCGAACAGGCCCACCAGAAGCGCGATGATGACGAGGAGCAGGAGTTCCCGCTGCTTGAGCAATTGTTTCATCGTCTACTCCGTGTTTCCGGTAGCGGCGCGCACCAGCACTTCCGCATCGAGGCTTGCGCGTTCGAAGACGCCTTCCATGAGGCCCTCGCGCATGACCATCACACGGTCCGACATGCCGATGATTTCCGGCAGTTCCGATGAGATCATGATGATGCTCAGCCCCTCGGCGGCGAGTTCGCTGATGAAGGCGTGAACCGCAGCCTTGGAGCCGATATCGATGCCCTTGGTCGGTTCGTCGAGAATGATGACCTTCGGATTGGTGGCGAGCCACTTGCCGATGACGACTTTCTGCTGATTGCCGCCGGATAGCGTCCCGACCGGGACGGAGAGGGCGGCGGCGCGTAGGTCGAAGCGCTCGGCATATTTGCGCGCCAGCGCCAGTTCTTCCGCCATGCGCAGAAAACCATTGCGCGAGGTGCGGGCGAGAGACGGCAGTGACACATTCTGGAAGATCGGCAGTTGCAGCACGGCGCCATGGCGTCCGCGCTCTTCCGGCACATAGACGATGCCGTGCGCCACCGCGTCGCCAGGGCGACGAATGTTGATCTCGCGATCTTCAAGCGTCACGCGGCCACGGGATGGCTTGGTGATGCCGAACAGCGATTGTGCGAATTCCGAACGTCCAGCGCCGACAAGGCCGTAAACGCCGAGTATTTCCCCTTTGCGCAGCTCAAAGGAAATGTCGCGAAACTCGGTCGGGTGCGAATAGTTCTCGACCTTCAGCACGGGCTTGCCGATGGCCACATCCTGCTTGGGGAAAGCCTGATCGACGGATCGTCCGACCATCATGCGCACGATGTCGTTTTGCCGCGTATCGGCAAGCGTGCCGTGGCCGACGGCGTGCCCGTCGCGGAAAACCGCATAATTATCGGCAATTTCATAGACTTCATCGAATTTGTGGCTGATAAACAGGATGGCTTTGCCCTGTGCTTTCAGGCGCGCCACGATGCGGAACAGGTCGTCCACTTCCTTGCGCGACAGGGCTGCGGTCGGCTCGTCCATGATGACGATGCGCGAATCCACCGACAGCGCGCGGGCAATGGCGACCAGATGGCGCTGGGCGATGGAAAGTTCCTTCAGCTTGATGCGGGCATCGACCGTCGTTTCCAGCGAGGAAAGTAGCGCCTGCGAACGGGCATAGACGGCCTTCCAGTTGACGAAGCCCAATCTCGTGCGCGGCGCATGGCCGAGATAGATGTTTTCACCCACCGACAATTCGTCGAAGAGCACGGTTTCCTGATGAATGGCCGTGACGCCGTGATCGGTCGCATTCTGTGCGGTCGCCAGATGAACCGGCTTGCCGTCGATCAGGATTTCGCCTTCATCGGGCTGGTAAATGCCGGTGAGGATTTTCACGAGCGTGGACTTGCCCGCGCCATTCTCGCCGATCAGTGCTGTCACCTTGCCGGGATAGAGCGCGATATTGACATCATCGAGCGCACGCACACCGGGAAATGTCTTGGCAATGCCGCGCATTTCCAGAATGGGCTGATCCGTAGTGGCAAGCCTCGGCTCTCCGCCTGATTGAAAGGCTGCATTCATCGCAGATACCTGAAATCAATTCTGGGAAACGGGAGGCGACATGCGTTCAGCGAATGTCGCCTCTTTTCATGAATACGCACCTTTTCGGGATGCGCTTTTCCGATCAGAAGACCTTGGAGAACTCGTCGATATTCGACGCGTCATAGACGAAAGGATCGCTCATTGCGGCTTCGCCGTTTTCGCCAATCTTGATCTTGCCCATGCGTCCGGCTTCGATTTCCGAGCCCGGCTTGCCATCGGCATCACCCTTGACGAGGTGATAGGCAATCTGGGTTGCCGAATAGCCAAGATCGATCGGGTTCCAGATGGCGAATTCCTTGGTCGCGCCGGACTTGATAGCGCCAGCCATTTCAGACGGCAGGCCGAGGCCCGTCACATAGACATCGCCGATCTTGCCTGCATCCTTCACGGCCTGCGAAGCGGCCAGAACGCCCACGGTGGTCGGCGCCACGATGACCTTCACATTCGGGTTCGACTTCAGGAGGCCCTGTGCTTCACGGTAGCTTTTGTCGGCCAGATCGTCACCATAGACGGTCGTCACCAGATTGAGGCCGGGGAAGTCCTTGAGCTGCTTCTTCATCTCACCGATCCAGATATTCTGGTTGGTCGAGGTGGTGGTGGCAGACAGGATCGCGAAATCGCCCTTGCCGTCCGGCAGGTGATCAGCCGCCAGTTTCAGGCACATCTTGCCGATCAGTTCATTGGACGACGGGTTCAGGTGTACGATACGGCCGGCCGGGGCAACGCCTGAATCCCACGAAATCACCTTGATGCCGCGCTGGGCAGCTTTCTTCAGGGCAGGGACGACCGCATCCGGGTCATTAGCGGAAATGGCGATGGCATCCACGCCTTGTGCGATCAGGGAATTGATGACTTCGATCTGGCCTTCGGCGGTGGTGGTGGTCGGGCCGGTATAGATGACCTCGACGCCGCCCAACTCCTTGGCAGCTTCCTGCGCGCCCTTGTTGGCGGCTTCAAAGAAGCCGTTGCCGAGCGACTTCGCGACGAGCGCGATCTTCATGTCGGCTGCCTGTGCCTGACTTGCCATGAAGGCGACAGCCAGCGCTGTACCGAGTGCGAGTTTCTTGAAAAGCTTCATGTCTCATTCCTCCCAGTATAAAGACATATTTTGACAATGATCCCGGCATTGGCCGGGATGATCATAGAGCTGGCTCAGGCGACCTCGGCGGAATCCCCCTGTTCGCCACCCTTGCCGGCATTTGCGGAAACCTGCGCTACAATCAGCCGGATACCCGCATTTTCCACCATCCGCCGCGCCTCATCGGAGATGCCGTCATCGGTGATCAGCGTGCTGACACGGTCGAGCGGGCAAAGGATGAGGCTGGAACGGCGGGTGAATTTCGATGAATCGACCATCAGGACGAGCTCGTCCGCCTGGCCCATCAATTTCTGTTCGCTCTGGATGATCAGCGCGTCGGATTCCATCACGCCGAGCGGGCTGACACCCTGACAGCCCATGAACATGCGCCGACCGTAAAAATTACGGATGACGTCATTGTCGAAAGGCGAAAGGATCAGGCTCTGGTCGCGATAGATCGCGCCGCCGGGCACGATCACCGTGCTTTTCGACTGGCGCAGAAGATGTTCGGCAATGGCAAACGAATTAGTCAGCACCTGAAGGCGGCGCGGAGCAAGATAATGCACCATCTGGAAAGTCGTGGACCCGCCATTGATGATGATGCTGTCGCCTTCATCGCAAAGCGCCACAGCTTCGCGGGCGATGGCGCGCTTGCGATCACCGTTTTCGGATTCCGAAACCTTGAACGGACGCCCGGCCAGACTGCCGAACTGCGGCGGGTGGATAGCTTCAGCGCCACCCCGCACGCGCTTGATGCGGCCCTGCATATGCAGTGATGCGATATCGCGCCGAAGGGTCGCTTCCGACGCCTCCGTCAACTCCACCAGATCCTGAATGGTGATCACCGGCTTTTCCTGAACAGCGCTCAGGATGATGCGGTGGCGCTCTCTTTCGTGCATGGCTCCTCCTGTTCCCATCTATTCTCATATTGCTGCCGCATGTCAATCATAAACAATCATTAATTCGCATATATGTGAAATATTTGATCGGTTATGATTGTTTATGATTGACAGTATTTCGTTTCATGCGTCATATCTGCAGCCAGCATGATCGCTCGCGCATGGGAAGGATATGCGTGTCGCGATTGGCCATAATCTGGCATAACTGACTTGGGAGGATGACATGGTGGTCAGCAATCGGCTGCTCGATAATCGCTGGGACGACGCCAAGGCGGCAACGCTGGATGAGCCGGGAAAGCTGCTTTACCGCTCCAATCTGCTCGGGTCAGACAAGCGCATCACCAATTACGGCGGCGGCAACACCTCTGCGAAGGTGGAGGAAATCGATCCGCTGACCGGCGAAAAGGTTCAGGTTCTCTGGGTCAAGGGTTCGGGCGGCGATGTCGGCACCATCAAGCTTGATGGTTTTGCCACGCTTTATCAGCACAAGCTCGATGCGCTGAAGGGCATCTATAAGGGCGTTGAGGATGAGGACCGCATGGTCGGCTTCCTGCCGCACTGCACCTTCAACCTCAATCCGCGCGCCGCATCCATCGATACGCCGCTGCACGGTTTCGTCGCTTTCAGCCATGTCGATCACATGCATCCCGACGCAATCATCGCGATTGCCGCTTCCAAAAATTCCCGCGAACTGACAGCCGAGATTTTCGGTGACGAAATCGGCTGGCTGCCATGGCGTCGTCCGGGCTTCCAGCTCGGTCTCGACCTTGAAGTCTTCGTGAAGTCAAATCCTAACGCTAAGGGTGTTGTCCTTGAAAGTCATGGGCTTTTCACCTGGGCCAATGATGCGAAAACTTGTTACGAAACCACGCTCGCCATCATCAACAAGGCCATTGAATGGCTGGACCGGAAGACGGCAGGCAAACCCGCTTTTGGCGGTGCTGTCGCGCAGAGCCTCCCAGTTTCCGAGCGTCGGGCCATTGCCGCGCGGCTGATGCCGGAAATTCGCGGGCTAATCGGTAAGGAAGAGCGCAAGCTCGGCCATTTCGACGATCAGGATGCGGTGCTGGAATTCGTGAACTCCAAGGAACTGCGTCCGCTGGCCGCTTTGGGCACGTCCTGCCCGGATCATTTCCTGCGCACCAAAATCCGCCCGCTGGTGGTCGATTTCGATCCGGCCAAGCCGGATGTGGACGCTATCGTTGCCGGGCTTGAGGATGCGCTGGAAGCCTATCGCGCCGATTACAAGCGCTATTATGAGGCTTGCAAGCACGACAATTCGCCGAAGATGCGCGATCCCAATCCGGTGATTTTTCTGATCCCCGGCGTCGGCATGTTGTCTTTTGCCCGCGACAAGGCGACGGCGCGCATCGCTGGCGAATTCTATGTCAACGCGATCAACGTCATGCGCGGCGCATCCGCTGTGTCCGAATATCAGGGCCTGCCTGAACAGGAAGCCTTCGACATTGAATATTGGCTGCTTGAAGAAGCCAAATTGCAACGCATGCCAAAGTCGAAGAGCCTCGCGGGGCGCATCGCGCTTATCACCGGCGGCGCTGGCGGCATCGGTTATGCCACCGCCGAGCGGCTGGCGGGCGAGGGCGCTTGCGTGGTTCTGGCGGATATTGACGCAGAATCGCTCAAATCCGCTCACGCCAATCTGTCAAAGCGTTTTGGCGCCGATCAGGTCCGCAGCGTCGCGCTGAACGTGACCGATGAAAAGGGCGTCGCAAACGCTTTTGTCGAAGCCAGCGTCGAGCTGGGCGGCATCGACATTCTGGTCTCCAATGCAGGCATCGCGTCATCGGCTCCGGTCGAAGCGACCGAATTGTCGATGTGGAACCGCAATATCGACATTCTGGCGACCGGCTATTTCCTCGTGTCGCGGGAGGCGTTCCGTCTGTTCCGCCGCCAGAAGATCGGCGGCAATGTGGTGTTCGTCGCTTCCAAGAACGGTCTGGCTGCGTCGCCCAATGCGTCCGCTTATTGCACGGCCAAGGCTGCGGAAATCCATCTGGCGCGTTGTTTGGCGCTGGAAGGTGCAGATGCCGGTATCCGCGTCAATGTGGTCAACCCGGACGCGGTGTTGCGCGGCTCCAAGATATGGGATGGTGAGTGGCGCGAGCAGCGCGCGGCATCGTCCAAGATCGATGTTTCCGAGCTTGAGGAACATTATCGCAAGCGGTCGCTGCTGAAGCTCAACGTCCTGCCGGAAGATATCGCCGAGGCGATCTATTTCCTCGCCAGCGACGCTTCGGCAAAATCCACCGGCAACATTATCAATGTCGATGCCGGGAACCAGCAGAGTTTTCCGCGCTGATATTATAATCTGGAATGTTCTGGGAGGAACCATGTCCGATCAACGTATTTCGGCTGATTTTATAGCCGAACATAATTCCGGTTTCGAAAATGCGCTGAAAAGCGATTATCAGGCGCTGGGCGAACAGCTTTTGCGCCGGGGCATCGAGATCGACAAGATTACCAACAAGGTCGCAAGCTATTTCGTTGCCGTGCCTTCATGGGGTACGGGCACAGGCGGCACCCGTTTCGGGCGCTTTCCGGGCGGCGGCGAGCCGCGCGGCATTTTCGACAAGCTGGACGATTGCGCCGTCATCAACGAGCTTTCGCGCGCAACGCCGAATGTTTCGCTGCATATTCCGTGGGATAAGGCAGATCCAAAGAAGCTTAAAGCCCATGCGCAAGCACTTGGACTTGGTTTCGACGCCATGAATTCCAATACCTTTGCCGATGCAGCCGATCAGAAGCTTTCCTACAAATTCGGTTCGCTCACCCATGTCGATCCGGCAGTGCGGGCGCAGGCCGTCGAGCACAATATCGAATGTATCGAGATCGGAAAAGCCATAGGTTCCAAAGCCTTGACCGTATGGCTGAGCGACGGTTCCAACTTTCCGGGCCAACAGAATTTCACCCGCGCCTTCGAGCGCTATCTGGCTTCGATGGGCGAAATTTATAAAGCGCTGCCCGATGACTGGCGGCTGTTCTCCGAACACAAAATGTATGAACCGGCCTTCTATTCGACGGTGGTTCAGGATTGGGGCACAAACTATCTGATCGCCTCGACGCTTGGCCCGAAGGCGCAATGTCTGGTCGATCTTGGTCATCATGCACCAAATACGAATATCGAAATGATCGTCGCGCGACTGATCCAGTTCGGCAAGCTCGGCGGATTCCATTTCAACGACAGCAAATATGGTGATGACGATCTCGACGCAGGGTCTATCGATCCCTATCGATTGTTCCTTGTTTTCAATGAGTTGGTGGACGCTGAATATCGCGGCGTGGCAGACTTCCACCCCGCGCATATGATCGATCAATCGCATAATGTGACCGATCCGCTGGAAAGCCTGATCTCATCCGCCAACGAAATCCGCCGTGCCTATGCGCAGGCGCTGCTGGTGGATCGAGAGGCACTGGAGACCTACCAGCAGGAAAACGATGCGTTGATGGCATCCGATACGCTGAAACGCGCTTATCGAACCGATGTCGAACCGATCCTTGCGGAAGCACGCCGCCGCACCGGCGGGGCCATCGAACCGATTGCTGCCTACAGAGCCAGCGGCTACCGCGACAAGGTTGCGAAGGAGCGTCCGGAGAGCAAAAGCGATGGCGGGGCGTTCAACTAAAATTCCGCTTGCCACAAAATTGCCGCAAAAAGAACGGTCGTTCGCCACAATTAAAAGGCGGTTTCTGTAGATTCTCCGTTCCGAAAATCGCGTTTGGTGACTGTCAGCGCGATTTTCGGAACGTTAAATTAAGGCGAAATTGCCCCAGTTTTTCATGTTCGCCTCGCTTCAGGGCGAGTATGCCATGATAGAAGAGACGAGATGGTCCACCCCACACAACCACGTCACCATGATGCAGGATATATTTCGCAATCGGGTCGGTTCGCTTCAATCCACCGAACTGGAAAGTCGCGGGCAGGCCGAGCGACACCGAAACGATAGGATTGCTGAAATCCTGTTCATCCTTGTCCTGATGCAATGAAAGTTTCGCACCCGGTTCATAGCGATTGATGAGACAGGCATCCGGCACAAAATCGGGATAACCGGCTTCGCTGGCAGCACTTTGGGCAAGCGCGCGAAAAGTATCCGGCATCGCTGGCCAGGACAGGCCGGTTTCTGGATCGTCGGTACTGTAACGATAACCGGTCCGGTCGGTGACCCAGCCGAACTCACCGCAGTTCGTCATCGCAACTGACATGCGATACCCGCCGGGTGTCGTCATGTGCCGAAAAGGCGCGACAGCGGAAACATCGGCCACGGCCTGGAGTACAGCATCTTCGCTCGGAAGCGCAGAGCCGCGCAGAAGCATGGCTCCAGGCGCCAGAATTTCACGCGGCTCAAGCTGGTCGAAAAGGTCTCTCATGCAGCCTTTCTAGCACGAGTTCTGAAGACTGCCTCCCGAAACCTGCTTTCAAACTCAAGCCAGCTCCGCACCGGTCAAAACCTGAACCGAATCACGCCGGATAGCCGCGTTTTTCCGGCGCGTCGGAAGATCGTCTCGTGAGCCCCGCATCACTAGATACGCATCGTTAGGAGAGAAGTTCTAAGGCTAAAATCCAATTTTGTATATATATGTATAGACAACTTATAAAAAAGATGGTCCTATGCCATGGAGACCGCAAAAAATTGCTAAAGCATTCGCTCCGAAACAGTTAGAAGTTCCGGCAATGTTATTGCTTTAAGCTGGGTCCGCAGGGGAACATGATGACGGTTTTATCGCTTTTCGACCTTAGCGGATGCAAAGCGCTGGTGACCGGTGCCAGCCGGGGACTGGGACAGGCTATTGCCGAAGCACTCGCCTCGGCTGGTGCCGACGTTGCCATTACAGCGCGCAAGCCCGACGACCTCTCCGAAACGGCATCCCGTATCGCCGGCCTAGGCCGCACCTGTGTGCCCCTTTCGCTCGATGTGCGTGATGTGGCTGCCTGCGGAGCCGCTGTTGCACAAGCAGCAGAAGCTCTCGGCGGTCTCGATATTCTCGTCAACAATGCAGGTTATGAAGAAATCCGTCCCTCGCTTGATGTGGACGAAGCGCTCTGGGACCGCATCGTGGCGACCAATCTCAAAGGCGCATTCTTCTGCGCACAGGCTGCTGCCCGCCACATGACCGAGAGCGGGAAGGGTGGAGCGATCATCAATCTATGTTCGCTGACCTCCTATGTCGGTGTGCCGACCGCCGCTCCCTACGGCTCTTCCAAATCCGGCCTGATGGGCATGACCCATGCCCTGGCGACGGAATGGGCGCCCTCCGACATCCGCGTCAACGGCATTGCACCGGGCTATTTCCGCACCGCCATGACCGATGTGTTTTACGAGAATGACGACTGGCAGAAGGCGATGCTGGCCAAAATTCCACAAGGGCGTTTCGGCGCGATGGAAGATGTAGCGGGCGCGGTGGTGTTTCTGGCAAGCGCCGCATCGTCCTATGTCACGGGGCAGGTAATCCCGATTGACGGAGGCTATCTCGCTTCGATCTGATTTTCCTGAAGTGGAATATCAGCAAGTCGCGAAATAGGACTGAAATAACATCATAAAGCACCTTCCGGTGCTTTGACTGAAATGGGAAACAGCGATGAATACAACCGAAACCGGAACTGGCCGTAAAGTCTCCAACGGACCGGCTGCCGTATCGGTCAACAGTGTCAGCATGATCTATAACGGCTTCCATGCCGTGCGTGCGGCATCCTTCGATCTCGCCAAGGGCCGTTTTCTGACCATTCTCGGGCCGTCCGGTTCCGGCAAGACGACGCTTCTTCGCCTCATCGCCGGTTTCCAGAAACCCAGCATCGGCGAAATATTCATCAATGGCGAAGCTGTCAGCGCCGTGCCGCCGCACAAGCGCTCCATCGGCATGGTTTTTCAGAAACTCGCGCTTTTCCCGCATATGACGGCTGCTGAAAACGTTGCCTTTCCGTTGAAAATGCGCCGCTTCGATGCGCGTTCTATTCCTGAGCGGGTGGAACGCTATCTCGACCTCGTTCGCCTCAACGGCCTCGGCGGGCGGCGTGTGCACGAGCTTTCCGGTGGCCAGCAGCAGCGCGTCGCCATTGCGCGCGCCCTCGTTTTTGAACCGGACCTGCTTCTGCTCGATGAACCTCTGGCGGCACTCGACCGCAAGCTGCGCGAGGAAATGCAGCTTGAATTCCGACGTATCCAGCGGGAACTTGGCGTCACGACGATCAACGTCACCCACGACCAGCGCGAGGCGCTCGTCGTATCCGACGAGATTATCGTCATGGATGGCGGTGAAATCCAGCAGATGGCTGAGCCATCCGAAACCTATCGCAACCCGTCCAATGCCTTTGTGGCGAACTTCATCGGCGTCACCAATTTCATTTCCGGCAAGGCATCTTCGCTCGACGGCAATCTCGTGCGGGTCGATGCGGGAGCGGCTCTGGTTGGCATGACAGGCGAGGGGCGCGGACCGGTTGGCGTCGGCGCAAATGTCTCCTGTGCAATCCGTGCCGAGCAGATCCGTATCGGCGGCAGCGCCGCAGCGCATGCAGAACTCGATACCGTGCTTGAAGGCATCGTTATCGATGCGATCTTCGAGGGCGAACGCATCGTCTATGAATTACGAGTTCCTGCCTTGGGAGACGTGTTGATGCGCGTCTTCGACCACGACCCTATCGGCCATAGCCAGTTTGCAGAAGGCGAGACCGTGCATCTTGGCTGGAACGCCCGCGATCTCATCGTCTTTGCCACATGAATTGAAACGTTACGGGGAAACTCCAGAGGAGAAACAAAATGAGCAGTCTGAAAAAACCTTTTCTGATACTCGACCGCCGTCGCTTCCTGCAGAGCGCAGGTGCTTTTGCCGCTGCAGCCGGTACGACATCGCTCGGCCTCTCTCGCGCATTTGCTGAAGAACCGGCAAAGCCGAAGGAACTGATCGTGCGCGCCTGGGGCGGCAGCTGGGTGGATGCGCTGAAAGCTGGCGTGTCCGATCCGTTTACCGCCAAGACCGGCATTTCCATCCGTCACGACCTGACGGAAGACAACGAAATCCAGCCGAAGCTCTGGGCTGCGGTCGCGCAAAAGCGTGTTCCGCCGATCCACGTCAACTGGGATACGACCACCAATGCGACCAAATCGGCATTGCGCGGCGTGACGGAGGACCTTTCGGACCTGTCCAACCTCAAGGACACCACCGATCTTGCCAAGCCGGTTGGCCTTGACGGCTATCCAATCGTCAACACCTACGGTTATGTCTATGTGCTGGCCTATCGTCCGGAAGCCTTCCCTGATGGCCCGCCGAAGTCATGGCACGCTCTGCTCGATCCGAAGTTCAAGGGACGCATCGCGCTTTATAACGATGGCATCGGCTTCCACTTCCCGGCGCAGGTTGCCGGTGGCGGCAAGCTGGAAGACATTCCGGGCAATATGCAGCCCGCATGGGATTTCATCGCCAAGGTGAAGCAGCAGCAGCCGCTTCTCGGCGAAGACCCGGATTTCACCACCTGGTTCCAGAAGGGCGAAATCGATCTGGCCTGCACCATTTCCACCAATGCGCGCGAAGCCCAGAAGAACGGCGTCAAGATCGACTGGACCGTTCCGGAAGAGGGCGCGAAGTTCGACACAGACGGCCTTTGGATTCCAAAGGGCCTGCCGGAAAACGAGCTTTATTGGGCCAAGGAATATATCAACTTCGCCCTCACCAAGGATGCGCAGCAGGTCTGGCTCGACGGTCTTGGCCTGCCGGGCGTCGTGCCCGGCCTGACCCCGCCTGCCGATCTGGTGAACGATCCGGCCTATCCGACCAAGGATGAGGATTTCAAACACCTTATCCGCATTTCGGCAAAGGTGCAGGTGGAAAACGAGAGCGAATGGTTCTCGAAGTTCAAGGCCATCATGCAGGGGTGATCCGGCTCCACAAACAGAAGGGTCGCCCGATAGGGCGATCCCCATGCCCGATATCTTAATACGCAGGAATTGAAACATGCGAGCGGCACGCACTGCCTATCCGGTTGTCTGGCGCATCATGGACGCGCTTGAAGCAATCGCAGCCTTTTTGTGGCCCGCGCGGTTCAACCGCGCCGTGCCCTATCTGATGCTGCTGCCGGCCATCGTGCTGGTGGGGCTGCTGGTGCTGGGCCTGATCCAG